>JBEIGR010000337.1:0-6332 GCA_040381795.1 Verrucomicrobiaceae bacterium
GCACAAATCTGTCCTGGCGTCAGCGCACGCTGGGGTTCGTGGTATTCGAGCTCGGCACGGCCGTCGCTGAGCGGTTTGAAGTCGGCGAGACCGGCGGGACAGCGGTAGCGAGGTTGGGCATTCAGCACGCGAGCGGCGTCGAGCGGCTCGCCGGTGCTCGAGATGGTGTGCAACACGGCTTTGCGTGCCCAAAGAAGCGGCGTGTCCGCGTTTTCGATGGCGACGACGAGTTCGTTTGTCGCGTGGCGCTTGGCGACGACGACGTAGGCCTGCTTGTGGATCGGGCTGGCGACGCCGTGGCCTTTGCGCTGGCCGAGCGTGTAAAGATGCAGGCCGCGATGCTCGCCACGCACCTTGCCTTCGAGATCGACGATGGGACCCGGTTTGTCCGGCACGAAGGTGCGGAGGAAGTCCTCCATCTTCACCTGACCGATGAAGCAGATGCCCTGGCTGTCCTTTTTCTCCGCTGTTTTGAGTCCCAGCTCGCGAGCGAGATCCCGCAGCTCCGGCTTCAAAAGGTGACCGATGGGAAAGTGCGCGATTTGCACCTGCTCCGGCCGCATCATGGCGAGAAAGTAGGTTTGGTCTTTGTTCGGATCAGCACCTCGGAGGATGTGGCCGCCCTCTTTGCGTGCGTAGTGGCCGGTGGCGATGCCTTCGAAGCCGTTGTCACGCGCCCAGTCCCACAGTACGCCGAATTTCATCTCGCGATTGCACATCACGTCGGGATTCGGCGTGATGCCGGACTGGTAGCCTTCGAGGAGGTATTGCACGACCTTCTCGCGGTATTCGGTCATGAGATTGACGACGCGAAACGGAATGCCGAGCTGCTCGGCGACGGCGCGGGCGTCATCGATATCCTCTTCCCAAGGGCAGTGGCCGATGATGTTCTCCTCGTTGATCCAGTTCTTCATGTACACGCCGTGAACCTCATGCCCATCACGAACGAGGACCGCAGCGGCCACGCTGCTGTCCACGCCGCCTGACATCGCCGCGAGAATCTTCATGCTCGGATGTTTCGGCGGGGCGGGGCAGGCGTCAATGAAGAGGCGCATGCCCGTTGCCGGACATGCGCCTCGTGGAATGCTTTATTGATCGATTAGCCCTGCTGGCCCTGATACTTGGCGTCACCAAAGGCGAGCATGAGGACGAAGATGGGAGTCAGGAGCCAGAGGCCGATGCCAAAGCCGGTGCCTTTGCCGAAGTTCTTGGCCATACCCAGGCTGGCGAGCAGCGTGATGATGAAGTTCACAACCGGGATAATCATCAGGATGAACCACCAGCCTGGCTTTCCGCAAATACGAAGCCAGACGATGATATTGTAGATTGGGATGAAGAGCGCCCAGCCAGGCTGTCCGGCCTTGGTGAAGACTTTCCAGACGGCGATGATCATGAGCACGACCACTGCAAGGGCGATCAGCGTGGGTACGGTTCCAAGTTCCCCCTTGGCGGAGTATTCGAGTGAGGCAGCGCTGGATTCTTGCAGCATGGGGAGCAGATGAGTGAGCATGTGGTATTGAGTGTGGTAAGGACATCATCCGCCGCAGAAAGAACTCCGCAGCGCGATTTAGCCTAATTGCAGCAAAAAGGCGGCCATCTGACAAGCATTCATTCTGACCGCTTCGGAGCGGCGCTTGATCTTTGCCCTCCTCCGGCCCAGAAAGCAGGATGGCAAAGATCGAAAAAGCACCCACGGGCGAGTTCCATTCCGGTTATGGCTGCGTCATCATGGCGTTGGCGGCGGGGATGTTTGGGTTCATCCTGTGGTGGGGCTGGTATTCGCTAACCACGATGGATCGCGAGATCGGAGCGGTGGCTCAGGCTCAGCCGGCCGTTTTGCCCGCCATCATGCCAGTGCCGGATCTGGACAAGAGGCTCGCGGATTTCGTGGCGGGAGTGAAATCCGGTCAAAAGACCTCGCTGAAGCTCTCTGTGGCCGATTTGAATGCGCTGCTCGTTCTGGCGCCCGATGGCGGCAATGGCAGCTACAAGGACATGCTCCGCGTGAAGGCTCTCGATGCCGCCAAAGGGCTGATCGTCACCGATGGCAGCCTGCCGATGAACACGGCGAAGTTCTGGGAAGGCACGAAGCGTTACCTCGTGGGCGAGATCGACTTCAAGCTGGAGCAAACGGAGCTCGGTCCCGATGCCAAAGTGGCCGCTGTGCGGGTGCCGGGCAAAACGGTGCCTGCGGAGATGGTCAAGGGCATGCAGATGTATGGCTACATGGGGCCTTACCAAAGCCATCCGGTCATCGGGCCTGTTTTAAAAGCGATCACCTCGGCCAAGGTGGAGGCGGATGGCATCCTACTGGAGGTGGTGAAATGAGCACCCCACTCCCTGAGCATCCCAATCCTTGGGAAACCCTCGCCACGCGGGAGACCTACTCGAACCCGTGGATTCGCGTCCGCGAGGATCAGGTGATCAATCCTTCGGGAGGGCAGGGGATTTACGGCGTGGTGGAATACAAGAACCGCGCCATCGGCGTGATCCCGGTGGATGAGCTGGGCTTCACGTGGCTGGTGGGCCAGTGGCGCTACTGCCATGATCGCTACGAGTGGGAAATCCCCGAAGGCGGCTGCCCGGCGGATGAATCTCCGGTCGAGGCGGCTCGGCGGGAGCTTTTGGAGGAAACCGGCATCGTGGCGGCCCAAATCGAGCCGCTCTTGATCGGCATCCAGCTCTCGAATTCGACCTCGAACGAGCTTTGTGACCTTTTCATCGCCATGGGGCTGACCTTTGCCCAGGCTGATCCCGAGGAGACGGAGCAGCTCGAAGTCCTGCGCCTCCCGCTCGCCGAAGCCATCGAAATGGCCCAAGATGGCCGCATCCGGGACAGCGTGAGTGTCCTCGGCCTGCTGGCGCTGGCCTGCGGGACCCGGAAATAAGGTTCATCCCGGCATTTGACAGCGGGGGGGAGGCGATTACTATCGCGCCCCTTTTTCCCCCCAGAGGGCATCCATTTATGGCAACTACCCAAGTCATCCTCAAAGAACGCATCAAAGGCCTCGGCGCTGAAGCCGATGTGGTCAAAGTGAAGCGCGGTTTCGCACGTAACTTCCTCCTGCCTGAAGGCAAAGCCTACGAGGCTACCAAAGGTAATCTCCGCCACACGGAACGCCTCAAAGCCGTTCGCGCCGAGCGTGAAGCCACTGAAATGGCCGAAGCCACCAAGCTCGCCAGCAAGCTCAAGAAGGTGAAGCTCAAGCTCACCCTCGCCACCGGCCAGGGCGGCAAGTCCTTCGGTGCCATCACCACGATGGACATCGCCAAGGGCCTCAAAGAGCAGTCCGGCCTTGAGATCGACCGTCACAACATCGTCCTCGATCGTCCGATCAAGAACACCGGCAATTTCGACATCGAAATCAAGCTCGGCTACGACATCACCACCGAGATCAAGCTCAGCGTCACCGCCTCCGGTGACAAGGCTGCTGAAGGCGAAGACGCCGGCGAGCAAGCTGCTGAGTAAGTCTTCATCTCCATCATTCTCACAAAGCCGCGTCCCAGGACGCGGCTTTGTTGTTTCAGTGGGTTGCATTTCAGGTTTGTGGTGGCACGATTTTCGCAATCGCCACACCGCAATGAATGTCGCCCTTCCACCTGCTTTGCTCCAGTTCGTTCAGAACTTGGTCAGCAGTGGGCGCTATTCCAATGAAGACGAAGTGATGAGTGATGCGCTACGCGTCCTTGAGCGTCAGGAAATGGACAGTTCGCCGGCCTTGGAGTCTGCATTGCTGGAAGGAGTGAGGTCGCCTCACCATCCCTATGATGCCAGCGTGCTTGAACGGGTGCGCACATCTGCTCGTGACGCATGAGCCTGGCGGTCATCATTTCAGAAAAAGCGGAGCTGGATCTCACGCTTCAATATCGGTGGTATTTGCAGCATGCGGATGTGGTGGTGGCCGAGAGGTATCTGGCTGCTTTTGATGAGACGATTCAGGCTCTCACAGTCAATCCTGAGCTGGGTAGGTCGCGGCATTTTTAGAACGAAGAGCTTCGTGGCATGCGCAGTTGCCGGGTCGGCGGAGCTTTTTTCCGGCATCTGATATTCTACCGGAATGCCGACACGCTCAGCATTGAGCGGGTGATGCACGGCGCACGGGATCTACCTCGGCGGCTGCTTGAGGAGCCGGGTTCTGAATGAAAAAAACTTCACGCCGCCAAGCTCCGCAGGTAGCGTTTGAAAAATGCCACGCCGTCCTCCAGGTCGCTCACGGCGATGAATTCATCCTTCGTATGGGCTTGGGCGATGCTCCCGGGGCCGATGGCGATGGCGGGAGTGCCGGCGACGGCGAGGAAGGCGGCATCGCAGAACCATGGCGCCCCGGTGAGGCTGCCGCCAGCGGCGATGAGTTTTTGGATGAAGGGATTCGCGGGATCGGTGTCGAGGCAGAAGGCTTCGCTGGCAGCGGTGACGTGCGCGGTGGCGTCGTGACGGGCCACGAAGTCGGAGAGGAGTTTCATCGCGCCACCCGCTTTGGCGAGACCGGGGGTGGTGCGGATGTCCACGCGGAGTTTGCAGGCATCGGCCACGATGTTGCTGCGGGTGCCGCCGTGGATCATGCCGAGATTGATGGTGCTCACGCCAAGCCATTCGTCTTCGCCACCCGCTTCGGCGAGAAGATCACGGAATTCGGTATCGAGGAGCTGCACGAGCTTGCTCATCTTCACGATGGCATTCACGCCGAGTTCCGGCGTGGCACCATGCACGGCGACGCCGGTGGTGTAAACATCGGCCCACAGGCAGCCTTTGTGGCGAAACACGGTTTTGAGTGAGGTTGGCTCGCCGATGAGGGCGAGGTCGTAGCGGCTGTGATGCTTCGCAAAGTGCTGCGAGCCGAGCTGGGCGCTTTCCTCGGACATGAAGCCGACGAAATGCACCTCGACCGGCAGCGCGGGGAGTTCGTCGCGGAGTTCGTGAAGCGCCCACAGCATTGCGGCGGCGGAGCCTTTGGTATCGGAGGCACCTCGTCCCCAGATTTTACCTTCACGAAGCTCGCCGCCGAAGGGATCAATGGTCATGCCACCCACGCTCACGGTATCCGTGTGCGGGGCAAAGAGGATACGAGGCTTGCCGCTGCCGTTGGTGGGATAGTGGCCGATGACATTCGGGCGGCCGGGCTCGACTTCATCGAGAAAAGTTTCCGCGCCGGAGTGCTCCAAAAAAGTAGCGATGTAGCGGGCGCAGGCCTCCTCGCCGGTGTGAGGGGTGCCGGGATCGCCATCGGGATTCACTGATGGGATGCGCACGAGGGCCTGGAGGAGCTCGACGACGCTTTGAGGCGGGTTTTGCATGCGCGATAGGAGCCGTGGGACGCTTCCTTTGCAAACGGAGGCTTGCGCAGGCCTCGTGGCTTGGCTTCATGGTGCGCATGATCGCCTATTTGAAAGGAATTCTGGCCGAGGCCCTGCCGCATCAAGCCACTGTGGATGTCCACGGCGTGGGCTATCTCACGCACATCCCGCTGACGACCTTTGACCGCCTCCCGCAGCCCGGCGCGGAGGTGAAGCTCCTGACGCACTACCACGTCACCGAGCAGGATCACAAGCTCTTCGGCTTCCTCACCGAGGATGAGCGGGATCTCTTCCGCCTGCTGATGGACCGCGTTTCCGGCGTGGGACCGAAAATGGCGCTCTCCGTACTCAGCGGCATGCCCGTGGCCGCTTTCAAAGATGCCGTCATTCAGGGGGATGTGAAGGCGCTGGCCCGCATCAAGGGCGTGGGCGGCAAAACGGCCGAACGCATCGTTTTGGAGCTGAAGGACAAAGTGGGCGTCGTGGATGCCTGGCAAGCCAGCCGCAGTGCGAAGACCTCTCACGATCCCGTCCGCGAGGCGCAGAGTGATGCGGTGCTCGGTCTCATCTCCCTCGGCTACAAGCAGAGCGAGGCACAAAAAGCCGTGAACGAGATCACCAAGCAGCCCGGCTTTGATCCAGCCTCCAGTGCGGACAAAATCATCCGTGAATCCCTCCGCTCGATGAATTGAATGCCTGACGACGCCACATTCGCTGAGGTAAAGCGCCTGCTCGAAGCAGGGCGCGAGCGTGAGGCTGCCTCGCATGTGCAGTGGAAGGAGAGCTTGCCGCTCGCCGCTTACCTGGAGCGTTGTTTTCGTGAGCAGCCTAGTGATGCGTGGCTACTCGATATGCTCTGCCGCGAGCTTTGGCGGCAAAACGACCGCGCCGGGCTGGAAGCCGCGCTGAAACTGCCTGCGGAGGCTGCGGCGGCCGTGATGCTGGCCGCCTGGCAGGTGCTCGTTCAGGCACGGAATGAAGACCGGGCGGATATGGAGGACTCACTCACTCGCGTGGTGCGTAGTGGGCTACTTTCA
>JBEIGR010000338.1:0-6294 GCA_040381795.1 Verrucomicrobiaceae bacterium
CCTGGGCAAAGAATTCACGAAGTGGCACCGCCGTGTCATGGGTCAGGTGGACAGCGCCCGCAGTTACCTCTTTGGCGATGCCTTCCGCCCCACGATCATGCCGAAGTCTGCCAAGCCCACCCGCAAGAGCCGTGCGAAGGTGGCTGCTTAATCGAACGCTCATTTCGTAGCCTCGTCCTCAGAGAGAACCCCCGGCAGGACGCCTGTGACCCTCGTGTTCCGGCTTCCTGCCTCGTTTTGTGTCTGGTTGAGCCGACTCGCGAAGCCAAATTCTGGCGGAACGAGCCTGCGCCGACGAGGTGTAGGCGCATTCGCCAGAATGCGGGTTTTCGGGCGTCCCCCTGCCTTTGAGAGCTATCCACCCTCGTTCTGGCGAACAAGCCTACAGGTCTTCGCTCGCGGGACCTCCTCAAGCGCCAGTAGCGTTCCCAGAAATCGGGCTGCCAGAGCCGCAGCTCGGGGTAGCCGGGGATGATGGCTCCGGTGTGCGGCCAATCCTGCGCCTGCTTTACGAGGCCAGCACGCACCGGGTTGTAGGCGATGTAATGCACGAGCGTTTCATAGGCAGCCCGACTGCTCTCCTGCGGACGTAGCACATGATCGTGTGCCTGGGGCTGCCACTGGTACCCGCTTTCGTTCAACAAGTCGTTTGTGCGGCGGCGCAGGAAGCGGATGAGGCCACGCTGATCGCCCTCTCGGCTCCAGCCGTGGAGCAGGAGATGAACGTGATCTGGCATCAGGCAATGCACAGGGCAGGCCACGTCGTAATGTCCACAGCCGTGAAGCATGAGCCAGCGGAAGCGCATGGTGAATCGGGCACCCAGCCAGCCGGTGCCACGATCCCGAATGGTGAATGTCCAGTGGACGATGGCTTTTCCCTGATAGGCGCTCTCTGCCAGACGCGGTAGATGGCCTGGAAGATCCTCCTCGTCGTGGTTTTCTGTGGCATTCAACATGCGTTCCAACAACGTACCTCCATCTCTCGTTCTGGCGAACGAGCCTACGACGACGAGGTGGAGGCGCATTCGCCAGAATGCGGGATTCGAACGTCGCAGGGCTTTCAAAAGCTTTGCAAGCCCTCGTTCTGGCGAACTAGCCTACTTCACTTCTCGTCTTCCACGTCCCGCACGCGGGTGAAAGTGCCACTGGTGAGCACCGCGACCTGCTCCATGAGCGTTTCATCACCGAAGGCCGCTGGTTCATCCTCGCCGATGGCGATGGTGTGAATGCGGCATTGATAGCGCTGGTGGATGAGGCGGGCGGCATCGAGCACCATTTGATCGCTGCCATCGGTGGGGGAGCCATCGCTGAGGAGGTAGATGGTATCGAGGTTCGCATCTGGCAGCACCTTTTCCGCCGCATGGCGAAGGGCGGAGACCATGGAGGTGCCGCCATCGGCATCGAGGCGTTCGATGAATTTCGCGGCCTTTTGGCGGTTCGCCGGTTCATTCAGCGCAATGCCACGCGGGTAGCAGGACTCGACGCCATCGCTGAAAGTGAGGATAGCGTGGCGGAGGCGTGCAGGGCGGCCTTCGAGCACGAGGAGGATGTTTCCCATTTGCGCTCTCAGCTTGTTGATGCGGCCGCCGATGGTCATGCTGCCGCTGACATCGAGGATGAAGAGCAGGCCGTTGCCATCCACCTTCACGCCGTAAAAAGTCTCCATGTCGATCATGGTGTCGTCCACCGGCTTCACGAGCGCCTGGAGTTTCAGGAACTCGTCGAACTCGGCCTCGGTGTGCATTTTGAAGGTCAAAGCGGCTTGATTGGCCTGCCACCATTCCTGCCAGCGGGTGGCGAGTTCTTTCTCAAAGTGCTGCCCGGTGAGCCGGTAAAGGCTGCACACGACGCTAGAGCCGATGGCTGCATCTTCAGCGTGTAAAATCAGTGCCTCGATAGCCCGGGCATGCCGCATGCCGCCGAGGGCCTCGGCGGCGCAGGCTCGGATGACATGCGGAAACTCCGCTGCGAGCATCGATGCGATCCGCGTGACAACGAGTTCGGGATTGTCCTCGAAGAAACCGAGACCTCGCACGGCCATCGCGATTCGTTGGGGATGTCGCAGCTTGGCGGGTTCGCCCTTCGCGGCTTCGATTTGGCTCCAAAACCAGCTCTTAGCCTCCGGTGGATGGATTTCGGCGAAGAAGAGCATCGCGTCGTCTTCGCAGTTCGGATGCTTGGCGAGCCAGGTGACGAGTTCCTGCCAGCCGAGAGCATCTTTCGGCCATCCGGCCACGATTTCAGCGAGGCGGGCCTTGATGCCGCCGCTGATTCGTTTGCTCGAAACGGCATCGAGCACGAGCTGCGCGGCCTTAGGCCCATGCTGCTGCTGCAAACCGGCCAATGATTCCTGATCGCCCTCGCGGATGGCCCGGGTGATGGTTTTCAAAGCGGCCTCATCCTCCGCCGCTTGAGCGCCGACGAGCAGCACGAGGCAGAGAGCGAGCGGTCTCATGATTTAATTCACGGAAGGTGATACCGGAAGATCAGGCGGCCCCTGGATGCCCTGAAGCCGCGAGCGGGTGATTTCCGCACGCGCCACATCACGCTCCTCGGGAGACAATTCACGCTCGGCACCGAGCTGAAGGTGGGCGGGCTGGATTTCGAGGAGAAGCAGGTCGAGCAGGCTGCGGTCGCAGTTTGTGATGATGTCCAGATCCGCGCCGAGGCGCAGCATGGAGAGCAAATTCAGCGCCTCTTTGGAGGTGAGCACATGCGCATAGCGCAGGATGGCGTAGGCACGGCCCACCTGATCACTGAGCATGGTGTGATGATCTTCGAGGAGCTTCGCACGAGCGGTCTGCTCACTGCGGATGACGCCCTCGATGACTTTTTCGATCTGCGTGATGATTTCCGGTTCAGCTTCACCCAGCGTGTGCTGGTTGGAGATCTGGAAGAGATTGCCGAGCGCCTCGGTGCCCTCGCCATAAAGGCCGCGCACAGCGAGGCCGATCTTGCCCACGGCTTTGATCACGGGGTTGATTTGATCCAGCAGTACGAGGCCGGGCAAATGCAGCATCACGGAGGCCCGCATGCCGGTGCCTAGGTTCGTGGGGCAGGCGGTGAGGTAGCCTAGCTTGCCATCAAAGGCATACGGCAGGGCCGCATCCATCTCCGTATCGATGCGATCGACGAGTTCATAGGCACCGCGGAGGTTCAGGCCGGGGCGGATGCCCTGGAGGCGAAAATGGTCCTCCTCATTGATCATGACGGAGATACTTTGCCGCCGATCAATCACCACCGCACAGCCCGTGGTGCGGGCCGCATGCTCGCGGCTGACAAGGTGGCGCTCCACGAGCACCTGTTTGCGGATTTTACTCAGCTCCGTGTAATCGACGCTGTAGCCATCCCGCATCTCCGGCAGTTCCTCGACGACGGGACGTGCCGCTTTGAGCAACTCGATGCGTTGATGCTCCTGCGAAAAGCCGGGGAAGGGGAACCCACGCAGATTACGGGCCAGGCGCACGCGGGAGGTCATGACGATCTCGGAATGCGGGCCACTGCCCTTCATCCAATCGGCAGGGTTTTTGATGAGGGTGGAAAAACGCATCATGATGGGGAGCGGGCAAGCGGGGGGTTATTTCGCCGTCGTTTCTTTGGTCTGGCGGTCGATCTCCGCCTTGATGGTGGCTGCGTCTTCGTAGCGCTCCTCTTTGACGGCGAGGTCCAGCTCGGCGCGGAGCTTGTTGATGTCCGGCGGCAGAGGTGCGGGCGTGTCTTCCTGCAGCGTGATGGCCGGGGTGGTGATCGTCGAAGTCATCACAGGCGCAGGAGCTGGGGCGGGGACGCTGCTGCGGCGTGGTTTGGGGGATGGCGCGGCGGTGATGATGGCGCTGGGGCGCTTTCCCACATGCCGCGTGCCTTTGTGCATGCCGCGTAGCAGGCCTTCAATGCCTTCGCGGAAGGTGTCGTAGCACTCCGGGCAGCCCATGCGGCCGATTTTCTTCAACTGCGCCGCCGTGAACCCGCAGGAGGGACAGGCGAGGTCTGGCGAGGTCTCCACCGCACGCGGAGCCGCGCCCACAAAGGCCTCCGCCAGCCCGAAGCCGGTCTCTTCCGTCACACCTTTGGATTTCGAGCATCCTTCGCACAGGTTCACGGTGGTCATTTGACCGTTGATGATCTGGGTGAGGAAGACCGTGGCCTCCGCTTCGCAAACGTCGCATTTCATGGGTTTGAGTGACCGTTAGGACGGGGAAGAGGATGCGTCAACCAATGCCCTGTTCCGTCCGCCATTCCGTCAGCGAGATCTCGAACTCTGCGTGCTTGGCCCTGTGGTAATGAAAAGTCCGAAAACCCAGCCGTGCGGCGGTTTCGATGTTCGGCAGCAGGTCGTCCACATAAAAGGTCCGTGCAGGGTCGAGACCAAATTTCTTGATCGCGTGCCGGAAAATCTCCTCGCCCGGCTTCGCACATCGTGCCTCATGCGAATACACGCCGTCCGTGAACGGCTCAAAGATACCGTAAGTGCGCCAGAAGTAGTCTTTGTGCAATTCGTTCGTGTTGGAGAGCAGGAACATCGGCACCTTGCCCGCAATGGCGGCCAGCGAGGCCTTCATCGGCAGGTTTTCGGTGAAAATCTCGCACCAGATCGTGATGAACTCCTCCGCTGTGCCGCTGAAGTCGGTGAGCCGAATACTCTCGCGAACGAATTCTTCATCGTCGATGCGTCCGTCCTCATACGGGCCTTTGATGCCTTCAAAAAGCGTGAGCACCGTCTCCGCCGGATGCGGGCACCTCTTCGCCAGCCGTTGGGCAGCGGGCGCAAAATCAAAATTGATGAGGACGTTTCCAACGTCAGAAACAAAAGCAGGGGCGGGCATGAGGCCGCGAGAGTGCCGACATGCATCGGCAGGGCAAGCCTCAAATGAGTTTCAATCCCTCCAGTTTCGCCAGTTTGCAGGCTCGCTTGTCAAAACTCCAAAACGATCTGCATTTGAGTAGCAAGGCCGAGGCTACATGCAGGATGTCATAGGTGCGGAAGCCGTGCTTCGCCGTGTAACGCAGGGAGATTTCCTCAAAGAGGCGCTCCAGCTCAGTTTGGCGCACTTCCATGCGTTTCATGACGATGCCATGGCGGAGATCGTCTCGGAACTGCTGCTGGCAGGTCGCGGCGAGCTCAGCGTTTACACGTTTTTGGGATTCGCCGTAGCCAGAAAAAACCGCCTGCTCGAAAGCATTGATGACCTCTGCTTTCAGAAGCCAGGTGATCGGAAGCACGGGGTGCTGTTCCTGCATCAATTGATCTGCCTTCCCTGAGCCGCCGTCTTCAAGGTAAAGATAAGTGAAGAAATTGGTGTCCGCGTAGATGCTCATTCTCCAGCGATTAAGCGGTCGAGTGTTTCGCGTTGCAGCCGGGTCATCTTGGGCATGCCCATCGCTTTTCTTCGGGCCGCAAAGTCAGGGTATCCCGGTTTTTCATCCTTCGGGTCCGGCTGCGGCCTGAGTTCATAGGTGCGTCCTTTCCGGCTGCGGATGCGAATGATGCCCAGGCGGTCACAAGCCTCCAGCACGCGGGCGAGCTGGCGGTTCAGATCACGAACGGTAAAATCGGAAGCGGTGGAACTAGTGGCCATGTCGGACGTGTCGCCCTTTTGATGTCCGTCGTCAAGCTGGGGGCAGCCTTCACACTTCCTTCACCGCCAATTCACCCTTCGTTTCTCGCCTCGCGGGGCTTCTCAAGCAGCTTGGCGGTATGAAACGCCTCCTTCGCTGGCTCTCGATACTCACGCTGCTCATTCTTCTCGGCACCACCGGCACCGGCATGTGGCTCGGCGGGGAGGTCATTCGTCCGGCGAGACGTGCGCTTCAGTCGCACCATGGCGAAATGCTCGCTCAGCCGGAGGTTTTTGGCATGCGGTTGAAGCCGTTCATCGCATCCGATGGCACGCCGGTGGTTATTTGCGAACCCTGCGGAACGCCGGGCAAACGCGGTCACCTTGTGCGTGCCCAACTCATCGCCCGCCATGCGCCGCTGCCACGCCTGGGCGAATGCGACCGCGTGCTGGTGCTCGTGCATGGCCGGCGCATGCGAAAGGAGGACATGCTCTTCGTAGCGGAGCGATTCTGCGCGGCCGGTTTTCGCTGCATCATTCCCGATCTTCCCGGCCATGGCGATCATCCGCTGGAGGTCGCTGGCTATGGCATCACCGAAAGCGCGCTCCCAGCCAAAGTGGCCCACGAGGCTGCGGCGAAGTTCGGCTTCAGCCTCGAAAACGCCTCGCTGCTCGGCATTTCGATGGGCGGAGCCATTGCCATGCGTGCGGTCACCTTGCCGGATGCTCCGTGGAAGGC
>JBEIGR010000339.1:0-6288 GCA_040381795.1 Verrucomicrobiaceae bacterium
AATGACTGGTGGAAAGTCTGTCTGGTGGAGCTGGACAGCGCCTTCATCTGGCGAGGTGGTGGTGGAGATCGCAGGCGCTGCATTCACTCCTTTGATCGGCATTTACACCGGTTCCACTGTTAGCAGCCTTGCTTCGGCTGGGCCCACGGGCTCAGGCGTGTATGCCAGTTTCGCGGCGGCGGCGGGGACAACCTACCATATCGCCGTGGATGCGGCTGGAACCAACACTCCTGGTAGCTACACGCTCAGCATCAGCAATCCTTACCCACCTCCAGCCAATGACGCCTTCGTCAACCGCACTACCCTGACAGGCCAATTCGTGAAAGTTTCGGGACATAGCAGCGGCGCGACCAAAGAAGCTGGCGAGCCATCCCATGCAGGATACACAGGGGGTAAGTCGGTTTGGTATCGCTGGACGGCTCCTTCGACGGGAACATTTACCGCTTATCTCCTCGGAAACGGCGCGATGGCAAACAATGCAACCATCTCGGTCTATACGGGTGCTTCAGTGAACTCGCTGTCCCCTGTCGCAAGCGTATCGTTTGGGACTCCACGGACTGTGAACCTGTCTGTCACGGCCGGGGTCGAGTATCAACTGGCTGTGGACGGGCAGAATTCTCCCGCTGGCAGTGTTTTTTCCGGCAGCTTCATCCTCAGCGTGTCACAAGCAGCAGTGAACAATGCCTTTGCAAGCGCCACGAACCTCGGGTCCACCAGCAGCGGCACATCGGCTTCATGGGTGGATTTTGCTGCTAACACCGAAAATGGCGAACCCGGCCATCCAACCGTATTTTGGCTGCCTCCTACCATGCGTACCATCTGGTGGAAATGGACGGCACCAGCCTCTGGACTGTTTACCTTCGACACGCTGAACGCTGATTTTGACACGGTGCTGGAGGTTTACAGCGGGACGGCTGTGAATGCGCTCACACTCATCACCTCCAATCACGATGCAGATGCCAACGGGCGGAGCCGTGTGGCTCTGGACGCGGTTTCCGGCACCTCCTACAACATCCGCGTGCGTGGTGAGATTCTCAACGAGATCGGTAACGTCACCCTTCAATACGCACAGCTCAGCACACCCGTGACGGCAGATGACCATGTGATTCATGCACGAGCCCACCTCCAATTGCAGAACACATCCGCTATCGAAACGGCGGAAGCACGACTGGACAGTGCTCTTTCCCTAGACGTCAACCATCCAGAAGCCAATCTGCTGAAAGCAGCTACGCGATTTGCCAGGTTGGAGCAGGGAACGGCTTTCCAGTCCGCACTCACCGGCCTCGGTTTGGTGGATGGTGATCTCTACTCAGGTGGCCATACTCTGCCCAAAGACAGCAACGGGAACAAAATCGCCACGCCCGGAACACATACAGGACATGGACTGAACTACCTAACAAACACCGTGCTGCCAGAGCTAACGCTCATCCGTGCTCATCTAGACAAAGCATCCTCCCCTTCTTTTCAAACTAGTGTCTCCGACACAGAGAACACCATGCGCTTTGCCAAGATCGACCAAGGAGACATATCGCTCATCAAGGCCTCCACCTTCCTCATGGAAGCGATGATCCGGTTTCTGCAGACCTTTGACTCTGCAGCCTCCATGAGCGATCTCATCACCCAGAGCAATACGGCCGATCTCACTGCCAAAGGCCTTCGTGATTCCTTTTCCAACTTGCTCAGCAATACCGGCAACAATCAGCGAACGAGCTTCAAAACGGCACTGCAAAACGCCAACACGCATTATCAGGCTGGCTCCGCCTTTATCCGCAACACCCGCGCCAACGCGGCGGATGAAAAACACCTTTTTTATCTGTCCGCAAATAACACAGCGAGAGAGTCGGAGGTGCGTACTAGGGCGCAGGAAGCCTCCGCCGCACTGGACGGGCCAGCGATCCTGGCCGGTGAGAGCGTGGACCTTTCCATCGCCATCACCTCATCCCTGGCATTACGCGACCGCCTGCCCGGACTCGTCGGGAACAAAGCCGTCGCCAGCACCTCGCCCGATCCCACCTTTGGCGGAGCCGCTTCGGGCATGACGCAGGCCAAACTGAACGGCCGCCTGCGCAAGCTGGGCATTCTTCACGAGGACAGCAGCTTTGGAAACTGGACTCAACACTACCTGAGTAGCCTGCCGCCCAGCAGCCAGGATAAGAATGATGACCCGGATGGCGACATGCTGAGCAATTTTGCCGAGTTCGCCTTCTATCTCGATCCGGCGAGAGTATCATCCTCATCGGAATTCGCCGTCGGGGGACTGGAGACCAACGTGGTGGACAACAAACCCTACCTGAACATCATTTTCCGCCGCCGCATAGTAAGAGACATGGTGAACTACATCGTTGCCGTTTCGGACGATCTCGTCTCCTGGGATCGCACGCAGGCACAGGTAGTGCCTGTGGGACCTGCCACTCCGAATGCGGACGGCATCACGGAAACCATCAAATTCCGCGTGGTCGCCGATCCTGACATCACGGAGAGAAAGTTTGTTCGTGTCGAGGCCATCGATCTGGCTCCTTGATTCTTGAGGAGTTATCAGCGCTGCGCATTGCGGCGGCGGGGCCTGCACGTTGGTATAATGCCATCAATTTCCTGATCATCGGCCAGCCCATCGGCTGGTGCTTCTTCGAAGTCCTCGCCACCTCGAATGAAACGGTAAAGATTTACAGTCTCGAATTCGGAACGCTAGGCATCGCGGCAGACGAGTAAATCACCTCGACTCACTCCGCATTTCCAAACAACGCCTGCCAGCCATAGTAGGCCAAGGACGCCAGCACCGCGCCGAGGAACAGCCAACCCAGGATTTTGACGAACTGATCCAGCGGATTCGATGCCTCCCGCCACTCGTGACGCATCCGGCGGTGCTTCACACGCTTCTCCGAGGTCTCAGTATGGCTTTCGGAGGGGGTGTTCATGAATCGAGCATCAAGCCGGAGCCGCAAACATCAACAAACAACCTCGTCGAATTCGAGAAGTGCCGTCGTCGAGTGTTGTCAGCAACGTCACCCATTCGCGCCGTGGCCTAAACCTTCCGGCAGTTGCCAATTGAAGGTTCACAGCCATCCTCCGCTCCGATGAGACTCCGTGCCACCAGCCTCGTTTTGCTGCTCGCCTGCGCCACTGCCCAGGCGCTCACCGTCGTGGGCTACAACGCCACGGAGAACAACCGCTTCGCCAGCGGCTATCCCACCGCTCCGGTGCCAAACAGCAGCGGCTCCTTTATCGGGGCTGGCATGGACTGGTCAGGCGTCGGCTGGGATGCGGGGCTCAGCACGCGGAGTATCGCCATGATTAGCGATCAATACTTCGTCTATGCCAGCCACTACGCCACGGGCAGCACGATCCAATTGCTGAGCCCCACACTGCTCGCCGCGAACCCGGGCAATCCCGCCGCCGCCGTGGTCTCCTACACCGTGCAAAGCCGCACGCAGCTCGTCTCTCCGATCAGCGGCATGGCGGGAGATTTCAGCATCGGAAAGCTCACCACGCCGCTGAATCCCGCCCACGGCATTGCCCAGTATCCCATCCTCGCGCTCGATAGCCTCAGTGCCTACATCGACCTGCCCGTGCTGATGTACGGCCACAACGATCTCACGACGAACAGCACCATCATCGGCACCAACACCATCTCCGCCTTCTTCCACTACAACCTGCACGGCGGAGACAGCCTCAACGATACCTTCGCCGCCGGTTACAGCTTCCAGCCCGCCTCCCCTGGTGATTCCCAATTCGAAGGCGGTGATTCCGGCAGCCCCACCTTCGCCTTTTACCAAGGCCGCCTCGCCCTCGTCGGCACCCACAGCGCCACCGCGAACATCAGCGGCACGCAGTGGAGCTTTGATAACTTCATCCCCGTCTATCTCAACCAGCTCGCCCTGCTCAACGTGGCCTTCACCACCGTGCCAGAACCTTCGCGCATGCTTTTGCTGATGCTCGGAGTGCTTTCGGTGATAAGGCGGAGGGTCAAGGATGCGCGATGACAGGATCGCCGGACCGCCAGAAGCTTTCAAAATGGCTCGTGTTCAGCGTGTGGAGCTTTTCCATTCCGTGAAACCTCGCGGCGACGAGATGCAGGTAATCATAGATCGCACCGCCCCGGACCCCGCGGGCCTCCGCCTCGTCAAAAGCCGCCAGGCGGGCATCGAGAGGGAGGTGGAGCACCCGGGTCTTCTCGGTCACATTGGCGGCGATCAGCCTGGAGGCATCCGAGGAGCGAAACCGTGGCTTGATTCGACCCCCAGTGAGCGTGTTGAATGCCTCGGACAAGCCGTGATCGAAAATGGCATGCGCATTGGTTTCCAAAAGACTGAGAGATTCCTGATGAAACGCTTCCGCAGAGATCAGTGAAGCCACCAAGATGGATGTCTCGATGGCGAATATCAGCGCCCTCCGCTTTGGTTTGCCAGAATCATCGTATCACGATCCTCACGCGCTCCGGCGATGGCCTCGACAGCGCTAAACCTAGAAACGGGAATGATTGCCCACGGAAATCACGGAAGCCACGGAATCATAAGCATTTACGGCATGGAGAGCCTTTCACCATTTGGGTGAGTAAAGAGAAACGGGTGCAGCCTTCATTTTCCGTGCGTTCAGTGTATTCCGTGGGTCGTCATTCCCGGATTTAGGCTAAACGGCTCCGCCCCTACCGCCACCAGACGATTGCCCTTTCGAACTAAGCGGATGCCATCGGTCAACGCTCGCTCCTCCTCCGCCACTGGCTTCAACGCAATGCCCTAGGCATTCACATTCGCCTGGAGCCTGCCACCGGGCTTGAGGCCGAGCATTTGCAGCAAGGCGGGCGGTATGACCGCGCCGCCGTTGGAATCGATTAACCAAGTGGTGCTCATGCGGGAAGACTGCCACAGCGGCCCCGGCTTGGCAATGGCCCAACGCCTCACGGCATGAGCAGCGGGCGAAGCTCGACGGGGGTCAACTCACGCGGCAGGGGCTTCCAGGGATAGTGATCGGTTTGGATGAGGGACCATTGGAGGATTCCGCCGCTACGCCAGGCATCGAGGATGAGGCCGGTGTCAAAGGGCTGGCCGTGGGCGGTGACGACGATGCCATTGTGCTCACGGAGGGTGGCACGACGGGCGGCGGCGAGGTGGAGATCGAGGGTGCGCGGATGCAGAGCATGCAGCGCGGGGAAGAGCGCCTCACGCCATTGATGGCAGAGGCCTTGATCGCGGAGGCCGGTGTTCACGAGGAAGTTGTTCATCCACGGTAACTGTGCGGGACGCCATTCACGATT
This sequence comes from Verrucomicrobiaceae bacterium, assembly GCA_040381795.1. GTDB lineage: Bacteria > Verrucomicrobiota > Verrucomicrobiia > Verrucomicrobiales > Verrucomicrobiaceae > Prosthecobacter. The sequence continues at coordinate 5,252 of JBEIGR010000339.1, forward strand.
GAGCTGTGCGGCACGCTCAACGGCGGCGGTAGCGAGGGACGCGGCTTCTTTAGCGGAAACGGATGGGCTCAGGGCTTTGAGGTCAGCGGCGAGTTTGCTGGCTCGTGCTTGGCGAGCGGCGGGTGATTCGGGGGAAACGCAGCTGAGGCTGAGCAGGGGGAATAGGCAATAGACGATAGAGGATAGGAGCCGGGACATGCGTCACGATTGAATGAGCTGCTGCGCCTGCTGCTGCCAGTGATCGCGGGTGGCGCGGTTTTTGAAGGCGAGGAGTTCGCTGAAGGCGCGGAGGTCGTCGTCGTTCCATTCGGCGATCTGCCTCCAGGTGCGGATGCCGAGGGCGTGGAGCTGATCGCTGAGCACGCCTTTGATGCCTTTGATCTGGGTGAGGTCGTCGTCGGGCTGGGTGGCGAGAGCGGTGGTCTGCTGGAGGGTTTTGTGAAGGGCACGCTGCTGGTTGTGCAGGGACTCGACGGCGCTTTGCGCTTCGGAAAGGCGCTTGGCGCTGCTGCCGTGGCTGCGGCGGGCGAGGCCGAGGCCGGCGAGATCGGGCGGGGTCTTCGATTCGAGAAGGGTAACGCGGCGCTGCCAGTCGTCCCGCTCCTGTGTGAGGGCGGCGAGGATGGAAAGCTGCGGCGCGAGGGCGGTTTCGATCTCGGTGAGTTTTTCCTGGGCGTTGTGCGCCGTGGCAGCGGCGGTCTTTTTCTTGGTGGCGCGGGGTTTGGGCGCGGCTTTTTGGACTTGGGGAGCCGGAGCTGGTGTTGGAGCTTCGACAACGGGCTGGACGAGTGGCGCGGGAGCAGGCGACGGGACTTCCGCGAGCTTTTGCTGAAGCACAGCGAGCTCAGCGCGGGCGTTTTGGGCTTCGCGGGTGGCGGCGGCAAGTTGATCGCGAAGGGTGGTGAGTTCGCTTTGAGTGGCTTGGGAGGCTTTTTCAGCCGTGGAGGCGTGTTTTTGCTGGAGAGCGGTGATTTCGGCGCGGGAGGCTTCGAGGTTGGTTTGGGCCGTTTCAGTGGCTTTTTGGGCTTCGGCGGCGA
>JBEIGR010000340.1:0-6280 GCA_040381795.1 Verrucomicrobiaceae bacterium
GAGCCGAAGATGGCCGCGAAGGCTAAAGGCGCGGCGCTGGTGACGACCGCGAAGGTGACGAAAGACAACTTCGCCCTCGATCTCGATGCCATCGGCACCGTGCAGGCCTATGAATCGGCGGACATCTCTTCCAACGTCACCGAGCACGTCACCGAGCTGTCCTTCCAGGATGGCGACTTCGTCAAGAAGGGCACCGTGCTCGCGAAGCTGAGCGACACCGAGGAGCAGGCCATGCTCGCCTCCGCCAAAGCCACGCTCGCGGAGGAAGATCGCGAGATCGCCCGCCTGCGAAACCTCGTCAAAGACGGCGCGGCTCCCGAGGCCCGCTTGCAAGAGCGTCTCACGCTGGCCGACATCGCCAAACACAAGATCAATGAGGCGGAGGCTCGTCTCGCGGATCGAGTGATCACCGCGCCGTTTGATGGCTGGCTGGGCCTGCGCCGCATCAGCGTGGGCGCTCTCGTCTCTCCCGGCAGCATCATTGCCTCGCTGGACAAGATCGACGTGGTGAAGATCGACTTTTCCGTGCCGGAGACCTACCTCGGCAGTGTGAAAGCAGGCACCGCCATCGTCGCCCGAGCCGAAACGGTCAAAGGACGCCGCTTTGAAGGCAAGCTCGCCCATCTCGACTCGCGTCTCGATCCCGTCACCCGCTCCGTGGCCGCCCGCGCCGAGGTGGCGAACCCCGATCTCACGCTGAAGCCCGGCATGCTCGTCCTCGTGGCGCTGCGGGTGGAGCCGCGATTCTCGCTGGCCGTGCCGGAGCGTTCGCTGGTGCCCATCGGAGCCAAAGCGTATGTGTTCACCATCGCTGATGGCAAAGCCAAGCGCCTCGAAGTGAAGACCGGCCTGCGCAAACCGGGCGTCGTCGAAATCGTCTCCGGCCTTCAAGAAGGTGAAACCATCATCGCCGATGGCCTCGTGGGCCTCCAGGACAACGCCGCTGTGAAAGTGACCGGCACCTACACCGGCCCCGTAAAGGCTTTCAATCCCGAGCAGCCCGGCGGCGCAGCGCAGGAGTAGGCTGGCTCTACGCAAGCAAGGCGATTGTCGTCGCCTTCGGCCTCCGGTCGGCGATCTTTTCTTCTTTCAAGAGTCGCCCGATGCCGAGGTGCTCGCGCATTTCGGGGAGGGTGTGGAAGTGGATTTCGTTGGGGGTGATCTCGGTGGCTTCGTGGAAGCGGCGGGTGATGGCGAGTTCGAGGTCGGTGGGGGTGATGCCGGACTCGTGGGCGAGATGGAGGTGGACTTCGTCGGTCTCGAGCGGGTCGTCGTGGCGTTTGCGAAGCTCCAACTGCCAGGCGGCGATGCCGCGCTGATCATCGAGGAGGTGTTCGAGCACGTTGAAGTTCACCAGCGTGCCTTTGAGTTTGTCCATGTGCAGCTCTTTGACCTCGCTGACGCGTGAAATGGGACCGGCGAGTCGCGGGCAGGTGCGGTCGCAGTTGGGGCATTTTTCCCAATGCAGGCCGCCTTCGGCGATGTCGCCGGTGCGATAGCGCAACACGACGGTTCCGCGTGAATCGAGCGGGGTGAAGACGATTTCGCCGGGGTGGCCGTCGGGCACGATGGCGCCGGTTTTCGGGTCGATGAGCTCGATGAGGCCCAAATCGGGGCTGAGGTGGTAGCCGAAGGATTCGTGCGATTCGCCGACGCATTCGGGGAAGGCCATCTTGGCCTCGGTGAAGCCGTAGGTGGCCATCACATGCACCTCGGGGCTTCCCAACGCGGCAGCGAGTTCGCGAAGTCGGGATCGCAGGCCTTCGGCGGCCTTTTCACCGCCGAGGACCAGGCGTTTCATGTTGGGCCAGCGTTTGCCGGTTTCGAGGGCTTCACGCAGCAAATGGTAGATGAAGGTGGGCATGCCGATGAGGACATCGGGCTGGATCTTGTCGATGAGCTTGATGTTGCCATCGGTGCCGAGCGTTTTGCCGCCGCCGGTGCTCAGCATGAAGGTGCCAAAGCCGAGGCCGGCATGATGCGCCTGCCAAAAGCCGAGATGCGGGGCATAGGGGAAGAGATTGATGTGCCGCCAATCCCGCTGAGAGGCACCGGCGAGCATCAAACGCGTGCCAGTGACGTCGAGCTGGGCGAGGTCGTGCTTGGTAAAAAGAAACGGCACGGGATCGGCGGAGCGACCGGTGGTGCTGGTGAGCAGGATGGGGCGGAATTCGTGCTCGGCGTGCTCTTGCGCGGCCTTTTTGCCATGCAGCAAGGCATCGAAGATCATCGCGGGCTCGCGGCGCAGCTTCGCGGCATCGGGGACGAGCATAAAGTCACGCGGGGTGGTCAGGTCACGCTTCGAGGTGAACGGCACGCGATGCCAGTCGGCCCACGAGCGGATGTCGCGGGCATCGAAGCGGCTGTGGTAGTGCTTCGAGAAAGGCAGGACGCGGCGGGCGAGGTAATCGCGGAGTTTGGAAAGCTGCCAGCGTTGCCAGACTTCACGCGGTGTGGTGTTCCAATCGAGTTTCATGGCGTGCGAGGGGTGTGGGGTTGGGTTGAGAAAGAAGCTCGCGAATGGCCGGAACCGCCGCCGTGGCGGCCTCGCGCCCGGCCTGGAGGTAGTGGCCGAAGTTTTCGAAGTCGTGCCAGTTCGAGACAGTGAAGCGCGGATGGATGACGACATCGGCCGCCGCCTCTTCTTTGACGATGAGCCGGAGCTGCGCCGCCATCAAAGCGCGGCGGAAGGTGTCGAGCACATTGCCCTCGGCGAGGAGGTTCACCTTGCGGAAAAGGCGGGTGAAGGGATTCCGCGTGGCCTTGTCTGGCGTAGAGGCGACTTCATCAGGCGTGGGCATCACATTCACGGCGATGACGTGATCGACGCGTCAGTGCTGCTTCAGCAAACGCACCGGAAGAGGCTCACTCGCGCCGCCATCGGTGAAGCGGCTGCCATTGAGATGCACGGGAGCGCAGATCGCTGGGATGGCGGCGCTGGCATGCACGGCATGAGAGACTTGCCCGGTGCTGAACACATAGGGCGTGAGCCGGTCGAGATCCGTGGCGACGATGATCAGCTCACGCTCCTGCTCCTCGAAGGTTTTTGTGCCAAGATCCCTCTCCAGATGTTGGCGGATCTTTTCGCCACGGATGAGGCCTTCGGAAGGTGGGACGATGAAATCGAGCAGCTTCTTGAAGGTGGCGCGGTCTTTGATCTCGCGGGCACGCTCTTCGAGCGCCTTGCCATCGAGTCCCGCGGCCCACAGGGCACCGACGTAAGCTCCCATGCTGCAACCGGCCACGGCGGCGATGGGGATGCCGTTTTCCTCCAGCACCTGGATCACGCCTGCATGGGCGATGCCGCGTGAGCCGCCGCTGCTGAGCACGAGCCCGAGGCGCGGCGTGTTTTCTCCCCCTGAGTCGTGCTTTTGGCTTTCTTCAGCACGGCTCCATCCCCGAAACGGTGGATGAAGATTGGCATTCATGGCCTGCGGTGGTTGTTGGAGGATTAGAACCACCCACGCGGCAAAGATTCAAAAATCGCCGGATCATTTCCCGGCGGTTCGCACGCGATGCGCGACGCGGTCGTCACGGTTCATGCGCAGAAACCAGACGGTCGTCCTGCCAGTCGGAGTTCGCCCGAGGATGCGCCCCTCTTGAACGTAAAAGTGATCCTCCCAAACATCGCGACGAGGATGAAACAGCGAGGTGACGAGGCCGCTGTCGGGATCGAGGGCCGTGAGATCGGTGCCCTTCGCGGCATTGCAGTCCGGGCAGGCAAGCGAGAGGTTGTCTAGATCATCGCCGCCGCCATGTCGCCGGGCGATGATGTGATCGACATGGAAGGAGAGAAAAAACCAACGATGTTCCGCACGGCAGTATTCGCAGGCGTGTCCCGCCCGTTCTCGAACCTGCTGGCGGATTCGCGTCTCCATCAGGCTGGGCGAGCTTCAGCGAGAGCTAGCATGGCCTCGGTTTTGATAGCTGACAGGACCGAATTGGCGTGAACGATGGCCTCAAGTTCCTGGCGCTCTGCCGCCGTGAGGGTGCCCTCTGTACTTTTGGAGGCAAGTTCCTCGTAGCGGTTCTGCTCGGCCTCGTCCGGGGCGAGATTGGCATAGGCGAGAAGCATGTCAGGCCTCATTCGGGAAGCCAGCGGCTTCAACAAGCGGCCAAGAACAGGTGATGCCGTTGAAATGATCATGGTGAGCTAGTTTCCATCAGGCCTGTGATGCCGTCAACCTGGCAGATGCTCAGCGGCGGTAGGCTGGAAGGGAAAGTGGAAACCCAAAGGTTCGTGCTTTGACATCGTGCCCGCTTTTGCGCTAGCCTGCGCCCATTCCCATGAGCACTCCCGAGGCCGGCAAACCGGTGTACAACGTCAAAAATCCCTGCATCGCGAAAGTGAAGCGATTGTTCGATCTCAGCGGCCCGGGTGCGCCGAAGCACACGGCGCATTACGAGATCGACCTCGCGGGCAGCGGGCTCGAATATACGCCGGGCGATTCGCTGGCGGTGCAGCCGACGAATGATCCGCAACTCGTCGCCGATACGCTCGCCGCGTTGGGTTTCAGTGGGGACGAGATCGTGAAGCATCCGAAAAACGGCAGCGAAGTGCCGATTCGACGGGCTTTGATCGAGGCCACGCTCATCACGGAGATCGACAACAAACTCATCAAGGCCATCGTCGAGAAAACCGGCGGCAACACGTCGCTGGCGGAGCTTTCTCAGCCGGAGAAGAAGGAGGAACTCAAAAGCTATCTGTGGGGTCGCTTTGTGATCGACTTCCTCTTGGAGAATCCCACGGCGAAGTTCACGCCGGAGGAGTTCATGGCCACGCAGAAGAAGCTGAACATCCGCCTCTACTCGATCAGCAGCAGTCAAAAGGCCCATCCGGATGAGGTGCATCTCACTGTGGCCACCGTGCGCTATACCAGCCATGGTCGAGCCCGTGGCGGCGTGGCTTCCACCTTCCTCGCCGAGCGAGTGACGCCGGGCGAGACGCTGATTCCGTGCTTTGTGAATCACGGCAAAGGTTTCCGCCTGCCGGAGCCGCATGAAGAGACGCCCATCATCATGTGCGGCCCAGGAACGGGCATCGCGCCCTTCCGCGCCTTTTTGGAGGAGCGGCAGGCCACGCAGGCGAAAGGCAAGGCCTGGCTGTTTTTCGGCGAGGTGAGCGAGAAGAGCTGCTTCTTCTACAAAGACGAATTCGAAGCCTGGCTGGCCGATGGCACGCTGACGAAGCTCACCACAGCCTGGAGCCGCGATCAGGCGGAGAAGATCTACGTTCAGCATCGCATGCTCGAACACGCCGCCGAGCTCTGGCAATGGCTGGAGCAGGGAGCGATCTTTTACGTCTGCGGCGATGCCGCCCGCATGGCGTTGGATGTGGACAAGGCGCTCCACACCATCATCGAGCAGCAAGGCAGTAAATCGCCCGAAGAGGCGGTGGCCTACATGCAGGCTCTCAAAGACGCCAAGCGCTACCGCCGGGACGTGTATTGAGTTTTGGGCATGCGGACGTCACCGTCGTGATGGCAGCATGCCGTGTGCGCATGGTAGGCTGAACCCCTCACCCCAACCCTCTCCCCTGAAGGCGCTTTGATCCGAAATCGGGAGTCGTTGGCAGGGGAGAGGGAGTGTGCTGTCCGGTCCCTCTCCCTCGCAAAAATTCGCGTGAGACACATGCGACATCATCGGGGGAGAGGTTAGGTGTGGGGCGGCCAGGTTCATCCGGGATGTTCGTGCGGGAGCGATTCATGCCACTGCGATCAACGCGGAACAGCATGCATGACCTGGACTGCGGCAGCCTGCTGCCGCTTGCAGGAGGCCAGCCTGCTGGCCGTCGAGCGTGAAAAGGCACTCGCAGCCTTCTCTGATGGCCACCGATGAGCCGACAGTGAGGGATTCGAGTGCCTAAGGACTGCGGCGGCAGCAGGGCTGCCTCGGACAAGCGGCAGCAGGCTGCCGCAGTCCAAAGGCTTCGCCTATACGGGCGGGAGCTCGGCCAATAGACGCATCAACTTCCCGAATGAACCGGCGGCCAAGATCATCGGGTGGCCTCATTGCGGCGATGCCCGCCTCAGGGCTGGTCTGCATCGGGATGGACCTATTAGCATGCCCACCAAACGGGGCAGGGGAGCGCTGGGTCTTCTCTTGGCCTCAACCCTCGCAAATTTGCGAATTTATTCAGGTTATTGTATCAAAATTATCAAATTCACGGTTGATATTGCATGGAAATTATAATTTACTACGCTGATACTGCTCATTGTATCAGATATGCTTTTCATTTCCCACCCGCTCAACCCCTCCCAAACGCCTTTCCGGCGTGGGC
>JBEIGR010000341.1:0-6260 GCA_040381795.1 Verrucomicrobiaceae bacterium
CAAGCCGCAGAAGACATCGAGGCTGGCCGTGCATTTTATGATCGCATCGAACTTGGTGTGGGTGACTACTTTGCGGACTGCATCCTCTCGGATTTAGAGCAACTCTCGAGGCTACATGGCTTCCACCGGATGCAGTTTGGATTTCATCGGGTGCTTTCGGAGCGTTTCCCCTTCGGCATCTACTACCGGGAACAAGCCGAGTGCGTCCAAGTCTTCGCGGTTCTGGATTTGAGAATGGAACCCACTTGGATTCGAGAGGAACTGGAGCAGCGAAATGGCTGAATCCGCTCTTGATCGTTCTCAGGGGTGCTGCCAGAGCATGGTGCCATGTCCGCCTACCAATCGCTTTGTGAAATCGTCTCGGAAATCTCGCTGCTGACCTCCACGGAGGCGGTGCTGAGCTGGGATCAGGAAACTTATATGCCAGCCAAGGCGCTGGATTTCCGCGCCCGGCAGATGTCTTACCTCACGGGCAAGGCGCATGGCCTCTTAACTTCCGCGAAGACCCGCAAGCTGCTTGATAAAGCCGAGACGGAGATGCCGGAGACGCCCACCCAAGCGGCGAATGTGCGTGGTCTGCGTCGTGACATTGATCGGGCGACGAAGCTTCCCTCCAAACTGGTCCAAGAGGAGAGCGAGACCGCCACGCACGCGAAGGCGGCGTGGGCAGAGGCGAGGGAGAAATCGGACTTCGCGATGTTTGCTCCGCATCTGGAGCATTTGCTGAGCATCGCGAGGCGGAAGGCGGACCTTTTTGGCTATGCGGACGAACCTTACGATGCGCTGCTGGACCTCTACGAGCGCGGCGCCAAGACTCGCGAGGTGGCGGCGCTGTTTGCGAAGCTGCGTCCGCAACTGGCGGAAATCGCCCGTGGAGCCGTGGTGAGGTCAAAGAAGGTCAAACCGGGTGTTTTGAAGGGGCGCTATCCGATTGAGAAGCAGCAGATTTTGAACCGCGAGATCGCGGAGAGCCTTGGTTTTGATTTTGAAGCCGGGCGCATCGACACGACGGCGCATCCTTTCTGCACGACGCTGGGTGCGGGTGATGTGCGGCTCACGACGCGGTATGATGAGAGCGACTTTCTCTCGTCGCTCTTCGGTGTGATGCACGAGGCGGGGCATGGTTTGTATGAGCAGGGCCTGCCGGGACTCGATTACGGCCTGCCGAGCGGCAGCGCGGCCTCGCTGGGCATTCACGAATCGCAGAGCCGCCTGTGGGAGAACCACGTGGGCCGCAGCCGCACCTTCTGGGCGAAGTGGCTGCCGCGGGCGAAGGAGCTCTTCCCACATTTGAAGAAGGTGAAGCTGGATGCCTTCATGAAGGAGATGCTGCGCAGCGAGTTCAGCTTCATCCGCGTGGAGGCCGATGAGGCGACTTACGATCTGCACATCCTGCTGCGCTTTGGCATTGAGCGTCGTCTGGTGAAGGGCGATCTCGCGGTCAAAGACGTGCCAAAGGTGTGGAACGAGGAGTTTCGTGAGTTGTTCGGCCTCACGCCGCCGGATGACCGCCGCGGCTGCCTCCAGGACATTCATTGGAGCATGGGAGGTCTCGGTTACTTCGCCACTTACACGCTCGGGAATCTCAATGCCGCCCAGCTTTTCGCGACGGCGAAGAAGAACAAGAAGATCGCCACCGGCCTAGAGAAATGCGACTACGCGCCGCTGTTGAAGTGGCTGCGTGATAACGTACATGCTTATGGCGCGGCTTTAACGCCAACGGAGATCATGCAGGCGGCCACCGGCAAGGCGACCGATGCCAAATGGCATGTGGCGCATCTGCGGGAGCGGTATGTGGGATAGCGAGGTATTTGTGAAAAGAACCAGCGGCCCCTCACCCCAGCCCAGTGCCATTTAGTTAGTGATCGGGCCAGCAACGCTGCTTCGACTGCCAGTCGAAGCTACGGCAACCGCCGCGAGGCGTAGCTTCGATTGGCAATCGAAGTCGAACGTCGCCTCGCTTCGCCTCGTTGCTAAACTAAATGGCAGTGGAGGCTAGGTGAGGGGGGGACAGCTTTGCTGAGACGGTTTTCAGAGCTACCCCGCCAGATGCTCGCCGAGCATCTCACGCAGCAGCTTGCGAGCACGGTAGAGGCGCACTTCGACTGCTTTTTCCGTGGTGTCCTGCACGCGGGCGATCTCGGCGTGGCTGAGACCGTGCCAGGTGGAGAGGATCAAAACCTCACGCAGGTCGTGCGGGATCTCGGCGACGGCTTTTTGCACGGCGGCGAGATGTTCGTTGGCGGCGGCCTGCTGATCGGGTGTGGCTCTGGAGCCGGCGATGGGTAGCTCGCGGAGTTGTTCAGGCTCGGTGAGGGTTTCGGGATGGCGTGAACGCCAGCGGGCATGGTTACGAGCGAGGTTCGTGGCGATGGCAAAGAGCCAGGTGGAAAATTTCTGCGAGGTGCGATACTCCAAGCGGTGCCGGTGAACACGGACGAAGCTCTCCTGCGCCAGATCACACGCGGTGGCGTGGCTGCCGGTGAGGCGTATGAGGTAGCCGATGAGCGGTTGGCTCCAAGCATCCATGAGGTGATTCATCGCGAGGTCATCGCCCTCGGCCAGGGTGCGCATGAGTTCGGCATCAAGCTCGTCACGAGCGGGGCTGCTCATCGGCGGAGGTTTGAGGAGAGGTTCTCGTCATGCACGCGGCGCTGCTGCTGCATCACGGGCAGGATGTCATCGAGGAAGCGCTGGCCGCTGGATTCAGGCATGAGCCGGGCGGCTTGCTTCAAGTGCTCGGTGGCGGCTTTTTCGCAGTCGCCGCAGACGAGTTGATCGCGGGTGAGCTGCGCGGTGAGTTCATCGGGGCGGCGCTTTTGATGCCGCGCCCGCCAGAGCAGCGGACGATCTGCCTCGTCGATCTGGCGGCACATCTTGTCGCACTGGCGGAAGTAGTCGCGATGCATGGCGCTGACCTTTTCAAAGGTAGCCTCATCGAGGTGATACTCGTCCTTCAGCCAGCGGAGGCCGACTTCCTGCGGGGTTTCGCGAGGGCGCAGGCTCTCGCGTGTGGCCCAGAGCGCGGCTCCGGCCGCGACGGCTGTCAGAAAAACGAAGGAGGCGATGCGTCCGGCGGGTGTCATGGGTAGCGACCGTCGAGATGATGCGGATCAAAGGGACTCACGGACATGACGTAGGCGTCATGCGGCGTGAACTCCGGCTGCGGCGGATGCGTGAGGCCCCAAAGCACGGCGAGCACGATGGCGGCGACGACGCAGAAAGCCTCGCGCTTTGGCCGGAGGAGCCACCAGGCGAGTTTTTCGATCCAGCCGGGTTCGGGAGCGGTGGCGGAGATGCGCCGCCAGACCTCGCGACGGAAGTCTGGCGGTGTCTCGGCCTGCGGCACCTGCCATTGAACGAGCAGATCATCGAGTGGATCGGGATCATCAGGCTTCATGGTAGGTGCGGGTTTGGGGGTGGAAGGCGGGCGCATGGATCAGCGCTGACCATAAACGTCAATCCAGGCGAGTCCCGTCTTGGCTCCTGGCGGATGATAGTAACGGCGGCCGAGGTAAACGCCGTCCACCTCGGTCATCGGGCCGCCGGAGGGATGGCTGGCGCGGGTGAGCACGGGCTTGCCATTGTAGGTCTGCGTGAGGCTGGGCACGGAGGGCGCATTGCACGAGGCGAGGGTGGTCACGGCGAGGATCGCAAGCAGGGTGGGTTTCATGGTTGGGTGTGTTTTCGGGTTGGTTTGGTTTTGATGAGCGCATGGTTGGTCGCGCTCATCAGGTGCTACCCCGCAGCCGTTTTGATCCCTCAAAGATTTTTTCTCGCCACATGGCGGTGATCGCTGCGTTGGGACGGTGTCATGCTCCGATCGCTGCTCATGGGGGCTATTTGTATCCCCTCCACGCTCGGGGCGGCTTCGACAGCGAACGTGCTGATCTTCTGCGTGGATGATTTGAAGCCCGTGCTCGGCTGCTATGGCGATAGGATGGTGAATTCACCGAACATCGACCGACTCGCGGCACGCGGGGTGGTGTTTGAGAAGGCGTTTTGCAATCAGGCCGTGTGCTCACCTTCGCGGAATACGCTGCTCACTGGCCTGCGGCCGCAGACGCTCGGCATCTACGAGCTGAGCACGAACTTTCGCCAAGCTGTGCCGGATGCCGTCACGCTGCCACAGCATTTTATGGCGCAGGGTTATCGCACGGAGGCGCTCGGAAAAATTTTCCATGTGGGCCATGGCAATGTGAATGACGAGGCCTCGTGGAGCGTGCCGCATTTCAGCCCGAAGACGATCAGCTACGCGCTGCCGGAGAACAATCCGCCGGAGTCCACTCGTGAGGAGGCGTTGTTTGAAAACAAGCTCAAGGAACCGTGGAAGCTGCCTCGCGGCGCTCCCACCGAATCCGCCGACGTGCCGGACAATCGCTACGGCGATGGCATCATCGCTGACGAAGCCATCAAGCGGCTTGCTGAGGCCAAGGCAAAGCCTGACGTGCCCTTTTTCCTCTCCGTGGGCTTTTTGAAGCCTCACCTGCCTTTCGTGGCTCCGAAGAAGTATTGGGATCTCTACGATCCTGCGGTCTTCAAGCTCCCGGAACTCCAAAAAGCTCCTGAAGGCGCTCCTGACTACGCGCCGACCACCTGGGGTGAATTGCGACAATACCAAGACATGCCGGAAAAAGGCCCCGTGACTCCCGAGCAGGCCCGTCACCTCATTCACGGCTACTATGCCGCCACAAGCTACATGGACGCCCAACTCGGCAAGGTGCTCGATGCGCTCGACGCGAATGGTTTGGCCGAAAACACGATCATCGTTTTGTGGGGCGATCACGGCTGGCACCTCGGTGATCACGGCATGTGGTGCAAACACTCCAACTACGAGCAGGCTGCGCGAATCCCCGTCATCATCGCCGCCCCCGGCATCGCGGGAGGAAAGCGCACCGAGGCGCTCATCGAGACCTGTGACATCTATCCGACGCTCGCCGAGTTGGCGAAACTCCCCGCGCCGAAGCGGGTCGATGGCCGAAGCTTTGCCCAAGTGCTCGCCGATCCGTCTGCCAGCACGCGAGACCATGTCATCCACGTGTATCCGCGGCCGCAGGGACTCATCGGTCGTGCGGTGCGCACAGCGCGGCATCGCCTCGTAGAATGGAAAAAGCCCGGTGCAGCACCTGAGACCGCCGTTCTAGAACTCTACGACTACCAGAGCGATCCTGCCGAAACCAAGAACCTCGCCGCTGAGCAGCCAAAGGTGGTCGCGGAGCTTCGCAAGCTGCTCGCCACGCATCCCGAGGCCAAGCCGCAGATTCCGAAGAAAGCGAAGAAGTAGGCGCAGAGAGGTTCACCTTCCTTTTGCCAAAAGCGGCGTGAGCGGCATCATGGGCGGCACTTGACCGCATGTGGGACTTTTTGACAACGCACTGGCGCGACGGCGTGGAGATCCTCATCCTCGCCGCCCTAGCGTATCATGGGTATCTCTTCTTCCGGGCCACGCGTGGTGCCCGCATCCTGACGGGACTGCTGATTCTGCTTTTGAGCTTGGCGCTGATCTCGCTGCTGTTGGAGTTGGAGGTCATCACCTGGCTTTTGCAGCGGGTGTCCGTCTTCCTCGCCATCGCGCTGGTGGTGCTGTTCCAGCCGGAGCTGCGCCGTGTGCTGGCGGAGCTGGGTAGCAGCCGGATGTTTTCCTTCAATCGCCCGGACCCCGAGGCGCTCGATCTGCTGATGGAGGCCATGCAGCAGCTTTCCTCGCGTCGTTGCGGGGCTCTTTTTGCGCTGAAGCGTGGCATTGACCTCAAACTCTATGCCGAATCGGGCGTCGAGATCGACGCGGCGATCTCGACAGAGCTCATCGCGACGATTTTCCACCCGAAGACCGTGCTGCATGATGGGGGGCTGATCATTGATCAGGGCCGCCTCGCCAGTGCGGGCTGCGTTTTTCCGGTGAGTCAGCGAGACATCCAGGATCGCGCTATCGGCCTGCGTCATCGTGCGGGCATGGGCATCACGGAGGAGACGGATGCCATCGCCCTCGTGGTGAGTGAGGAGACGGGTGCATTGTCACTCTGCTATCAGGGGAAGCTGGAGCACGATCTCGAACCGGACGAGCTGCGGCAGCGCATTAATGAAATCCTTTCCGGTGACAGCAACGGCGATGGAACGCCGGTGAAAAAAGACAAGGAGGAGGGCCATGAACTGGGGCACACCATTTAGCAACATGCTCATACGCAACTGGCGTGAGAAGCTGGTGGCCTTTGTGCTGGCCTTTCTCTTCTGGCTGCTGATCAAAGCGCAGACGGAACGCC
>JBEIGR010000342.1:0-6258 GCA_040381795.1 Verrucomicrobiaceae bacterium
CGGGAGGCGAGGTAAGGATTGGCATCGTCACGCAGCTTCAAAACCTGCGGCAGGACCTTCTCACCGGCCTCTCTGAGCTTTGTGAAGCCCACATGACGCACGTTGTTCACGGGCGATTGCAGCGCGGCGAGCTGACCTTCGACGGTGTCGTAGTTGATGGCCGGGATCTGCGGCTTGAAGCCCTTCGGAGCAATGCGGTAAATGGTGCCGCTGCAGGTCTCATCGGTGTCCTGATGGCCGCCGGTGCGCTTGTCATACCAATCGCTGATGTAGATAGCCCCATCGGCCCCCACGCAGACATCGGACGGACGGAACAGCGTCTGGCGTTCATCGGAGAGGTTGTTGGCTCCGCCGACGAAATCACTGCCTTTAAAGACGCCGGTGGTGTTGGTGGTGCAGAAGTCGAAACGCTCAAGCTTGAAGCCTGCGCCATCGGGCTTTGGCAGGTAGCCGAAGACGACATTGCGACCGGTTTCGCAGCTCAGGAGCAGGCCGCTCCACTTCTCGCCAAGGGCTCCGTTTTCGTAGAAGCACATGCCGGTGGGCGCGCCGCCGCCATAGACATCGCCAGCGGGGATGATGCCGGGGTCTTCCTGACGCCACTCAGCCACGGGGATGGACTGGCCGGGGCGCTTATCCGCACGCCACTGGCGTTTTCCGTCGGCGGAGAAGAAACCGAAGCTGCCGCCTTCGATGAGATGGCTCACGCGGCAGGCGGGCGGATCGTCGTTGTCGTTGAGGAACATGTCACCAAAGCTGGTGCGCACGCCTTCGAAGCTGTTGCGGTAATTAAAGCCGAGGATCTTGGCCTTGTGGCCGCTCGGATCGACGCTGGCGGTGAAGCCGCCGACATAGACATGGCCGTCATCGCTCTTTTCACCGGCGTAGGTGTTGTTGAGGTAAGCACCGCCGATGCGGAAGGTCGTGCCGCTTTTGTCGCTGAACTCGGCGCCGCAGTTTCCATTGCTGAAGTAAAGGCGGCCATCGGGGCCGGCATACACGCTGTGGAGGCTGTGATCATGCTGCGGCTGCTCGAAGCCGGAGAGGAAGATCTCACGCTTATCGACCGCTGGATCGAATTTGAGGTCGCGGTTCACATCGGTGTACTTGATGAGGTTCGGCGTGTTGGAGACAAAGATCACGTTGTCGAACACCGCGACACCGAGCGGGCATTCGAGTTCCTTTTCACGCACGAAGACGTGGCTGCGATCGCATTTACCATCGCCATCGGTGTCCTGGAGCACGCGAACGCAATCCCCTTCCCGGCTGCGGCCACTGTGACGGCGGTAATTCACGCCCTCGGTGACCCACACGCGGCCTGCGGCGTCGATGTCCATGTTCGCCGGATTGAAAAGCTGCGGCGAGGTGGCCCAGACGCTGATTTCGAGGCCCTCGGGCACTTTGAACATGGAAGGCTCCAGATGCTCCGGTTTGGCTTTGGTGGCATCGAAGGCCGGCTGACTGTAATCCGCCTTGAACGCAGGTTTCGCAGCTTCAAACCGGCCTTTTTCCTTTTTGGGCTTGTCAGGCCCCGCGACTAGGGAAACCAGAGGGGCAGCGACAACGAGAGCGAGCAGGAGGTTGGGGCGATTCAGCATGGTTGAAGAGGGCGGAAGGAACGCACGATGGCCGGGCGTCTTGCGCCGCGGATCATGCCGAAGGCAAGGATTCAGGTCAAGAAGCCGTAAGGCGGCCCCTCGTTCGATTTCGCAGCAGAGAAAGGGTCGGGCTTTAAGCCGCCGCGACCTCGAAACCGGCGCGATAACTCTTCGTGAGCAGCTTGTCCGCCTCCGGTGAGTTGGCGAAGCGGAGGTTCGCGGCATCCCATTCGAGGACGAGCTTGCTCTCTTCCAAGCGACCCGTGACGCTGTCGTAGCTGGGACGGCACACGCGGGTGGCGATGTTGCCAAGCTGCACGGTCTCGGCGAGCGGCGCGGCGTAGTGGAAGCCATCGCTGGTCTTTTTGCCTTCGATGCAGGCATCAATCCAGGTGTGCCAGTGGCTGCGGCCTTCTTCTTTGGGATATTTGAAGCCAGTGAATTTATCCATCGGGTAGAGACGCGGCCCAGCCACATGCGCCTGCACGAGGCAGCCGTTTTCACCGATGAAAATGCTGCCGCTGGCAGGCAGATCAATATCACCTGGCATCTGAGCGATCTTGTGGCTCGGCTTCAGGCCGCCATCCATCCAGGTGACCTTCAAGGTCTTGCCTGCGGTGTAGGCCGTGCCGGGGAAGACGTAGCTCACCGTTTCATGGGAAGGCCAGATTTGATCATTCACACCGCTGTTCTTGGCCGTGATGCTGATCGGTGCGGTGAGTTCGAGGGCGGTGAAGACGGGATCGAGGATGTGGCAGCCGAAATCACCCAGCGCACCACCGCCGAAGTCCTGCCAGTCACGCCAAGAGAAGGGATGATAAGCGGGCGCATAGTCACGCATCGGCGCAGCGCCGATCCAAAGGTCCCAGTTAAGGTTCGCGGGAGCTTGAGCGGCAGGTGGCGGCGCGAGAAGGCGCGTGCGTTCATTGCCCGTCACGCCCACCCAGGACCACACTTCCTTCACCTTGCCGATGGCACCTTCCTTGATGAGTCGAGTGCCGAGGCGATATTCGATGGCGGAGTGGATTTGATTACCCATCTGCGTCGTCACACCGGTCTTTTCCGCCCACAGGCGCATCTGGCGGGCTTCCCACACCGTGTGGGCGAGTGGCTTCTGGCAATAGACATGCTTCTTCTTCTGCATCGCCGCCACGGCCACCGGCGCATGCATGTGATCGGGAATGCCGACGGTAACGGCATCAAAGCCATCGCCGAGCGTGCTGAACATCTCACGGTAGTCGCTGAAGTGCTTCACGCCCGGATGCGCCTGATCCGCCTGATCGAAGCGGTTCGCATCGACATCGCAGAAGCCGACAAACTTCACCGCCGCATGCGTGCCGACGTTCTTCAAATCACTGAAGCCCATGCCATTCACACCCACGCAGGCCACTTGCAGTTTGCTATTCAGATTCTGGCCGCGCACGAGCGATGGAAAAGCGACGGCGGCGGAGGCGAGCGAGGTGTTTTGAAGGAAGGAACGACGAGTGGTGGTGGTCATGACGAGGCTACTACGCAGCCAGCAGCGCATGAATTGCACATTGTCGAGCAAGCACTGTGGATCAAAGCGCCCCGAGCGATGCTTTTATAAGCATATGGACCACCAAACACACTCCCAACGCCGGTGGTTGCGCTTCGGCTTCACCGCCTGCGCAGCCGTGTCTCTCATCGCCACTGCCAAAGCCGGATCGCCGGTCGCCGCCCCCAAGAACCCAGCCCCCGTGGCCGCCGCTGACTGGAAAGCGAACACCATCGCCCCGGTGACCAACCCGATCTTCTTTGAAGACGCGATCATCCGCTCCGAGATCCGCCCGATCTTCGTGCATCACACGATCGACAACAACTTCCTCGGCGGTGGAACCGCTCAGCTTTATGCGCTGCAGCTTCGCTACGCCGTGACGGATCGCTTTGCGCTCATCGCCACGCAGGACGGCTACTTTGATATCAATAACGATGCTCTCGCTAACCCCAATGGCTGGATGGATCTCGCCGTCGGCTTCAAGTATGCGCTGATCGATAATCCTGCAGCCCAGTTCGTCCTCACACCCGGCCTGACTTATCAGATTCCGACCGGCGAGCGTGACGTTTTCCAAGGCCGTGGGGGTGGTGAGTTCAATCCCTTCGTCTCTTTCCAGAAAGGCTTTGGCGATCTCCATGTGAGTGGCAACCTCGGTCTCCGCATCCCGGTGACCACCGACGAGCAGAACCTCATGGCTCACTACAGCCTCATGGTGGACTACTACGTCAACCGCTGGTTCATCCCCTTCGTCTCCGCGAACTTCTGGACCAATCTCAACGACGGCACGAACATCGGCCTTCGCAGCAATGGGTATGACGTGATCAACTTCGGTGCCAACGACGTCAACGGCGTCACCCAAGGCATGGTGGGCATCGGCTTCCGTAGCCGCATCACCAATAACGTTGATCTCGGTGCCGCTTATGAAGTCGCTGCCATTCGGCCTTACGGTCTGACGAACAACCGTCTGACCTTCGATATGTGCATCCGATTCTGATCTAAATTTGCCGGTTGGTTACCGGTGTGTTGAAGACAAAAAATAGCGCATGGAAGCAGGGGTGCTTCCATGCGCTTTTTGCTTTGGGGGAAGAGCGGTGAAGCACATTTTACCGAAGCTATCACCCCGTCGTTCGCAGCCCGGAGGCGATGGCGTTGATCGAGATGAGCATGTCCGGTAGCATGGCATCGGCGGAGGTTTGATCACCGGAGGCGATCACTCCGCGCCATTCGCGGAGTAGAGCCACCTGCTGGAGATGCAGCACGCGCAGCGGAGCCTCGCGGATGTCGAGCGTGTAGGCGAGACGCGGGCGACGCTCGGCGAAGGTGCCCTGGAAGAGGTCTTCAAGGATCACCCTCGTGGAATCGAACTCATCGAGGATGCGGCCCATGAAGCGCTCACGCACCGTTTCATCCGGCACGAGGCCTGCGTAGGCTCGCATGAGGTCAGCATTGGCGCTGACGAGGGAGCTTTCGATATTCGTGAGGACGTATTTAAGGAAGGCAGACTCGCGGAGAGCGGCGGCGAGAGCTTTGTAATCCGCCGGGCGTTCATCACGCAGATTCTTCAAGGCGGAGCCGGCACCAAACCAGCCCGGCAGGTAGAATCGGGCCTGCGTCCAGGAGAAGACCCACGGGATGGCGCGGAGGTCATCGAGCGAAGCCTGACCGGTGCGACGCGAGGGACGCGAGCCGATGCGGGAATTCTCCAGCGCATCGATCGGCGTGGCGGTGCGGTAGAAGGCCATGAAGCCCTCCGTGTGCAGCAGCGAGCGATAGGCATCGCGGCTGGAGGCAGCCAGATCATCGAGGATGTGCTCCACCGGCGGCGTCTGCGGTTTCGCATGGCGATGGCGAGCCGTGGCGGAGGCGGCGGAGGCCATCAGAATCTCCGCGTTATACACAGCGGAGCTAAAGTGAGCGTATTTTTGGGCGATGGTTTCTCCCTGCTCGGTCATGCGCATGCTGCCACTGAGCGAACCATGCGGTAGCGCATCCATGAACCAATGCGTGGGGCCGGCGCCACGACCGACGGTGCCGCCGCGACCATGGAAGAAGACAGGCTTGGCTCCGTGTTGGGTGATGGTATCCGAAAGCGCTTTTTGAGCGCGATGCAGCGCCCACTGGCTCGCGAAGATGCCGCAGTCTTTGTTGGAATCCGAATAGCCCACCATGACCTGAAAGCTGGGATCGCTGCCGAGCTTCTCGCGAAGGGCGGAAAGGCTGTTTTGCGTCACCGGATGGCTCATGAAGGCCGTGACGATGCCTGGGCCGGCTTCGAGGTCGCCCATGGTCTCAAACAGCGGGACGACAGGCAGCGGGCAGCGCAGACCTTTCGAGGTCCACTCCGCCAAACCGGCCTCGCGGGCCAAAAGATACACAGTGAGCAAATCCTCCACGCAGCGAGTCATTGAGACGATGAGTGATCCTAGGCCGGAAGTGCCATGCAATTGGATGTGAGCGGCCAACACGCGATGGCAGGCCAGCACGGTATCCGCTTCGGGTCCGGCGGAAACGCCCGGCGAGAGGAAGGGACGCGGTGAACGCAGTTCGCGATCCAGCAGCGCTCGTTTTTCCTCCACGCTCCAATCCACGAAACTGCGCTCGTCGAGCAAGCCAGCGGCTCGCAGAAGCTGATCGAGGGCTTTTTCGTGAAACGCGGAGTTTTGCCGCACATCCAGCGAAGCGCTGTGAAAGCCAAAAGCCTGCAAGCGCTGCCGCACCGGCACGATGAGATCCGTCACGAGAGCGGCCGCGCCCACCTCGGTGAGCGTGGCCGCGAAGGTATTGAGGTCCGCGAGCAGTTCGGAGGCCTGCGAGTAGGCGGCGGGAGAGGCGGGCTTCTCGGCGGCGAGCACGATCTTGGCCCGCATGAGGTAGGCAGCGCAGCGCCAAGGCTCCTCCTTGTTGCGGTCGATGATGTAGGCTAGATCGGTGTGCGGCTCGTTTTGCAGCGAAGCAGAAAGCGTGGCGATGAGCTGCTCCAGTGCCTCCGGCGTGCGCTGGAAGAGGGAGCTGAGCGGCAGATGACCGGCGAGATTTTCGATGGCACGGCGCTGCACGCGGAGGGCATTCGAGCGCAGGGCCTTCAAAGCATGCTCGGTGACCTCAGCGGTCACGAATGGATGCCCGTCACGGTCTCCACCGATC
>JBEIGR010000343.1:0-6238 GCA_040381795.1 Verrucomicrobiaceae bacterium
CAAAGCCAGGCCACGAGCGCGGCGGCCTCTTCCTTTTTGCCAAAGCGTCCCATCGGGATCTTCGAGAGCATGTAGTCGATGTGCGACTGCTTCATCTGCTGGAGAATGTCCGTGGCGATGACGGCAGGCGTGATGGCATTGACGGTGATGTTCGCCGTGGCGAGTTCTTTGCCGAGAGACTTGGTCAAGGCGATGACAGCAGCCTTGGAAGCGCTGTAGTGGGCGGCATTGGGATTGCCTTCCTTGCCTGCGATGGAGGCGATGTTCACGATGCGGCCGTAGCCGTTGGTAATGAGGTGCGGCACCACGCTGTGACAGCAGTAAAAGGGCCCGTTCAGATTGATCTCCATCACGCGCCGCCAGTCGGCGGGATCAAGTTCCCACGTCTTCGCGTTGCCACCGGTGATGCCTGCGTTGTTCACAAGGATGTCGATCTTTCCGAACGCGGCCACAGTGGCTGCGGTGGCGGCCTGGACGGAGGCGAGGTCTGCGAGATCGACGGTCGCGGTATGAACGGTGTCCGGCGTGCCCATCTCGGACGAAGCCTGCGCGAGCGCCGCAGCATCCACATCCCAAAGTGAGACGCGTGCTCCCGAGGCGAGAAGGCGTTCGGCAATGGCGCGGCCAATGCCCCGAGCGCCACCGGTGACGATGGCGATGCGGTTTTGGAGGTCGATTTGATTCATGGAAGAGGTTTGTGGTAGGAGGTCATACCAGTGACAAAACGCGACTGTTTTTCGGGTTCTTTCGAGCAGGCGATAAATTTGGTGAGACCGGAGGCTTCGCTGAAATCAGCCAGTGCTTGATCGAACCTCAAGAGCGAACCCCACTGGAGGCCCGGCATCGCAGCCCTGCGCTCCATCGCATGTGCTCAACAAGAGTTGGATCACTCTTGCGCCAGACTCATTCCGGAATCATCACGCTCCAGCAGCAGTGCGAGGGCGAGCATACCGGGGTCATGGGCACCGGTGCTTTTTTCGGGGAAGAGGCGGGCGCGACCGATTTTGCAGGGCTTTGGCTCATAGTGCTCCAGCGCGGCGCGGGCACCAGTCTCGGCGGCGTGGGCGGCGGTGGAGGCGTCGTCGATGCCGGTGAGGCTTTGGGCGATGCTGTGGAGGGCGTCGAGGATGGTCTTGTCGCCGAGGCTGGCTCCGCCACGAGCCTTCATGGCTTCGATGGCCTGCTCTATGAGGCCGGAGAGTTCGCTCCACGGGACTTCGCTGCGGCCTTTGGTGGCTTTGGCAAAGGTGAGGACTGCGGTCGCGAGCAGGGTGCCGAGGCTGGAGCCGGTGGCGGCCATGGTGGCGCGGGCGAGGGCGTTGAAGGCAGCGCCGACATCGGTGGTAGCTGTCAAATCGGTGTCGGCCATTTTTTCGATGACTCGCGCGAGCATGGAGCCGGTGTCGCCATCGCCGAGGAGGGCATCGGCGGCGTTGAGCGGGTCTTCGAGCCGCGCCATTCGCGAATGTGAGCGGGCGACGGCGTCTCGCAGAGTCTGGACGGTGATGGGCATGAGGCTCAGACTTTCCAGAAGGGGCAGGACGCGGGGGCGAGCAGCAGTTTCTCCAGTTCGGCATCGAGCAGGTGCAGCGAGATGGACGCGCCAGCCATCTCCATCGAGGTGACGTAATTGCCGACGAGCGGCTGCAAGATGGTGATGCCGCGCTCGCTGAGGATGTGATGCGTGCAGCGGTAGAGGATAAACAGCTCCTCCAGCGGCGTTGCACCGAGTCCATTCACGAGCACGGAGACGCGGCTGCCGGTGGCGATGGGGCGGTCGGCGAGCAGGCGCTCCAGCATTTCATCGACGATGGCGTCGGCGCTTTTCAGCTTCGCGCGCCAGATGCCGGGCTCGCCGTGAATGCCCATGCCCATTTCGATTTCGTCGTCGGCGATGGAGAAGTTCGGTGCGCTCGCGGTTGGCACCTGGCAGGGCGAAAGTGCGACGCCGATGGTGCGCGTGGCGTCCACGGCCTTTTGCGCGATGCGGGCGACTTCATCGAGGCTCGCGCCGCTTTCGGCGAGTGCTCCGGCGACTTTGTAGGCGTAAAGGATGCCCGCCACACCGCGACGTTTGTGCGCCTCGGCGGGCGCGGCGCTGGCGATGTCATCAGTGCCGAGCACGGTGCGCGTGGCGATACCTTCCCCGTCGAGAAGCTCGCATGCCATGTCGAAGTTCATGCGGTCGCCGCC
This sequence comes from Verrucomicrobiaceae bacterium, assembly GCA_040381795.1. Lineage (GTDB taxonomy): Bacteria > Verrucomicrobiota > Verrucomicrobiia > Verrucomicrobiales > Verrucomicrobiaceae > Prosthecobacter. The sequence goes on from JBEIGR010000343.1 coordinate 2,194, forward strand.
GTAGTTGCCGTAGAGGCAGAGCACGCCGGTGCCGCCGTGCGCGAGGCGGATGGCGTCCTCGCAGCTCGCGATGTTCGGCCCTTCAAAGACATTGCCGATGGAGCAGGTGTCGAGCAGTCCCTCGCCGACATAGCCGGTGAAGAGCGGCAGATGCCCGCTGCCACCACCGGAGGCGATGCCGACCTTGCCCGTCCTCGCGCCACTTGCCCGTCGAATGACGCGCTGACTACCGCCATCAAGCGTCAGGCCGGGATTGGCGAGCAGCAGGCCCGCGAGCATTTCTTCGACGTAGTCGGTGGGTTGGTTGATGAGCTTTTTCATGGGTGAATGGAGGTGCATAAGGTTCACGGCACCACACGCACGCTCAATGAGGTGACCGTGACACTGGCTGCTGACGTGAAGGTGAAGTCGTTGATGCCGCGCTTGAGCGCTGGCTTCAGAGCGGCGGAGGAAAGCGTGAGGGTGAAGCCCGCTTTGGCGGGTGTGGATTTCAGTTCTTGGAGCGTTTGTCCGTTGAGGGTGATGGCGGGTGCCTCGGTCTCACCTTCGCTTTTGAAAAGGATCTCCAGGGTGGCTTCCTTGGCCTTCGCGGGATCATCGGCGATGACCAGATGCACGGTGGCGGGAGTTCCGGGCTTCAAGGCGACGAGCTGGGCCTCGCCGAGCGAACTCCAGGGACCGCTGCGCATGTCGATGTCGCAGAAGTATTCCTTGGGCAGTCCCGCCAGCTTCGCGCGGTCGCCAAACTCATCGAACAGCGGCATCTCGTCGCGGAGGTAGAAGTTGAAGAAATATAACCCGTCCGCGCCCTTCTCCCAGAGCGTGGCTGCGGCGGCTCGGAGGGTTTCGGGCGTGCCGTATCGACTGAAGCTCTTGCGAACCTTCATGCGCTCCAGCGATCCATAGACGGGCGTGTGATAGCGATGCGCGAGGGCCACCCATGCTTCGAGGTCCAAGCCGGAGAACATGACGCCGTTCCCCGCGATCACGGCATCAAGCAGGCCTTTCTTCAACCACGCTTCGACGTCGAGCCCCATGGCGAGTGCGTCTTTAGGAGAATCCGGCACGCGTGACACCAGGCGCAGCGGGCGACCGCGTGTTTTGGCCGATTCATCAAGGATGGCCCGTGCCTCGGTGACAAAGGCCGTCATGAGGGCGGTGTCCACTTCCCGATGCCGGAAGAGGACGGGAGAGCGCAGCCAGTCGAGCTCGATCCCATCCAGATCGTAACGGCGGCAGGCTTCGCGCAAGGTGTCGAGGTAATGCTTCCGCACCTCCGGCTTCGAGTAATCGAGTCGCAGATCTCGATGAGGAGTGAACTCGGGCTTGGGGCCGGTGCCATTGATCCACGGAAGGAACTGGGTTTCCCATTCGGCTTCCGTCGGCGGGTTGAGCCACAGGTCGCGGTGCGTGCGGCGGAAGTCATCCCAGAGGTGCGCCCAGTTGAAGATGTCATGATGGGCGTCATTCATGCGCATCGAGAAGAAGAAGGTGCGGCCATCGCGCTTCCAGAACTGAAGGATCGGCTGAAGCGGATCATCCCCGAGCGCGGCGATGTGATCGCGCTTCAGTTCCCAGATGGGCAGACCGAAGTTGCCGCAATAGGAAAGGCCCTGCGTTTTTGTTTTGGCCAGCGGCCCGATGCGCGGCGCGAGCGCATCATCGAGCGAGTTGATCGTCGGGAGCGGCAGGTATTTGCCCGCAGGCACCCAGAGACCATTGGCATGATGCTCCGGGTAGGCAGGCCACTTCAGGTCATCGCTGTCGTTGTTGAACAGGATGCGCGGCAGGCCACGACTTTCGAGGGTGACGCCAGGGGTTGTGTCAGCGGCCATCAACGAGGTGGCAGCGAGGAAGAGCGTGAGGGCGAGGGGTGATCGAATCATAGCGCGTGAAAGGGTTGGCAGAACACCGGCGATGAAATGGAGCCGATGTTCGACTTCGCATAAACGCTCCTTTTGCCACGCCCCTTGCCCCAGGAGAAGGCAAATGCCGTCAGAGCTTTCAGTTTGCAGGAATCGGCACACCCTAGTGCCTGATTTCACATAGCCCAACGCCTCAGCGTCTCAGCGCATTGATCATGCTCTGGCTAGTCCCGACCATGCAACACGAGCAGCGGCGCGATCAGGAAGTCGGTTCACCATTCGCCATTGCGCTGGAACTTGGCTTTGGCGTTCCTGCCAAACTCCGCGCCTGCGGAGGCGAGGTTGGCTAGGATCTGGTCGGTGCTCAGGCCTGCGCTGCTACGGGCGGCGGGGATGACGGTCTGGCATTCGTTGGCGTCCATGAAGCGCGCGGCTTCGAGGATGTGGGGCTGCTCATCGGGAGCGATGACGATGAACCCGTGCTTGTCGGCGTGAATGAGATCGCCGGGTGCGATCTTGCGACCAAAGACCTCCACCTCGCAGTTCCAACGCACGGGATGCACATGCGCGTGACCGACACACAACCGACGCGCGAGGGCCTTGAAGCCCGCATTGGTCATCTCATCCACATCGCGGATGGCTCCATCTACGATGGTGCCCACGCAGCCGAGCGCGCGGTGCATGTTGCTGTTCACTTCGCCCCAGAACGACCCGATGACGCGTGGTTTGTCGAGATCCTGCACGCAGACGATCTTCGGACCCGGAATGCTGGCGACGTAGCGGCGGTAGTCGTTCCACGCATCCGCTTGGGCCTCGCGATGCGTCTTGTTGCTTGGCTCGATGACGACGGTGATGGCGTGGCCGACCATCGGGCCCATCTGGGGCATGAAGTCGCGGGTTTCTTCGAGATTGAAGGCATCGGCGGAGGGATCTTGCCGGGTGATCTGCTCCCAGCCATTGTAGATGGTGGGCGTGTTCCAGCGCTTGAGCTGGAGGAGATCGGAATGTGGCAGCATCGTGGTGGTGGAAGATCAAATGGTGAAAGGCCGCATCAAAACGCGGCCATCGCGCCGAGTGATGCGATAGGTCGTGCCATCGGGTGTGGCGGTCGCGAGCGTGAGTGGGTTTCCTGGTGCATTTGCTTGTTACCTTGCCGGAATGAGGAGGGTTGTCGGCTTGCCTGGGGTGAGCGGCAGCTCGCGCGAACCGTCTTCCCTCACCGCGCCGTCGGTGAGCGGACCGGTTTTGCCGGTCGCGTAATCAGGGACGATCACGGTCAGCTTCACATTGACCGGGGGAGCGAGGGTGATCTCCTGCACGCCGTCCTTGAGCTGCGACTTGAAATGGATCGGGCCGCGCACGGTGAAGAGGTCCGTCTCCAATCCCTTCAGGTCGCCGAGTCGCGGTTGGAGCTTGAAGATGCCGTCGGGTTGGTCGGCAGGCTCAAAGCGGAGCAGACGATTTATCAGCATGGCGTTCGGGGTGTAGTCCTCGTCGTTGGGGTTCTGCGGGTTGATTGGGATGTAGTCGTGCCGCGGTGTGGTCAGCTTGTGTGCGCGAATCTTGAGGCGGCTTTCAGGCGAGACGAGCTTGCCCGCGAGGACGTCTGCTTCGCGAATGCGTGCGAGCACGATTTCCCGTCCGTCTGCACCGTAGCGGCTCAGTTCGTAGCTGACCCAAATCGAGCCGTCGTCGGTCTGAACTCCGTCCGGGTAAGTCGTGAGCTTCTCAATCCTTCGGTGGGGGGATTCATCCGGGCTGTAACAGGGGCTGTCGCGATCATCCAGTCGCAATCCACCTTTCCACGTGACCCCGTCGTCTTCAGAGAGCACGGCAGTCATGTGAGTCCGCTCCCGCAGCTGTCGCAGATTGACCAGCGGCCCTTTGGTGGCGAGCGGATCGGGCGTTTCGGGTGGGCGATTGTAAACCAGCAACAGGTTGCCGGATTTCAGACGGCTCACAAAGAAGCGGGAATGCACGACGGCGTTGAGCCCAGGCAGTGCGTCGAAGTCGCCCCAGGTGCGGCCGCCGTCGGCGGAGATGGTCCTGCGGATTCCAGAGACAGTGCGGATAAACAAGGCGATCCTCCCGTCGCGCAGTTCCACGGTGATTGGCTCTCCGATCTGGATCTCCACGCCGGGCTTGCTGTTCACGCTGCCGACGAATGCAAAACTCTTTCC
>JBEIGR010000344.1:0-6218 GCA_040381795.1 Verrucomicrobiaceae bacterium
GCGCAGGAGCATGGCAGATTGAAAAGTGGAAACTGAAAACTGATAACGGAAAATTGGCCTGCCGGGAAGCAGCTTGCGTTCGGGCGTTTGCAGAGCATCTCACGGGCCGCATGCCGCCGCCTAAACGCCAGGAACTGACCACCCACCTCGGATCACCCGCGGTGGAGGACTACCTGGAACAGATTCATAACCTCATCGCGCAGAAAGGTTACGCGCGGGTTGTGGACATCGCGGGCAATTTAAAAATTTCCCAAGCCAGTGTGACCAACATGATCCAGCGCATGGACGCGGACGGGCTCGTCGTTTACGAGCGCTATCGCGGCGTGGTGCTCACCGAGACCGGACGAAAAGTGGGTGAGGAGATCGCCCGCCGACACGAGGTGCTCACGCGGCTGCTCGCGGGTTTTGGCCTCGATCCGGCTACGGTGCATCAGGATGTGGAAGGCATGGAGCATCATATCAGCCGCCAGACGCTGGAGGTGCTGACGCTCCTGATGGAGGAGCTTGAGGGAAATTCGAAGCTGCTCGCAAAGCTCAAAGGCCGCCTCGTAGCGAATGCCTAATGTGCTTCTCAATACGCCGGTGGTAGCGTGAGGCTGTTCATTGGCGGCGGCGGCGTGTTTGGATACATGGGTGGCGGCGCAGCATTGTAGTTGGGCGGTGGAGCCGCGTTGTAGTTCGGAGGCGGCGCGGCGGAATACGCGGGTGGCTGCTGCGGAGGCGGCGCACCGTAGCCACCACTTGGAAGCGTCTTCGCCGTCACGGTCACATCCGCCAACTGGAAGGGAGGGATGCCGAGATATTGAGCGGCAGCGGCAGAGACATTGATCACTCGGCCTGGGTAGTAGGGGAAGCGGTCGTTCACGGTGACATTCACGGCGCGGCCTGTTTGATGATTTTTCACCTTCACCTGCGTGCCAAAGGGCAGCGAGTGGTGCGCCGCCGTCCACCCTGAGGGATAATAAATTTCACCCGAGGAGGTGGGACGGCCCGCATACTGATCCGCCACGTAGGAGGCCCAGCCGCGCTGCTCGTAGGCTGGCCTAGCACAACTAACGAGGAGCAAAGCGGCGGCCGCGGCGAAAAAGGTGAGTGAATTCATGGCTGTCTGGCAAAAAGTAAGCGATTTCGCCGCTGGAGACAATACAGCATTCCATCGCGCTCGTTTGTGGCGCTCTTCTTGTGACTCTTTTCTTCTCTGAACCTGAATTCCATACCGCTCTGGCCGCCGAACTGCCAGGCGATGACCGACGCGAGCAACCAGGCATCGGATGGCTGAGCGGGCATGACCTTTCCCAGACGCCTCACCTAGCGTTTGCACGGCAAACCATGCCGCAGGCCATCGAAACGCAGGCCGCGAGCATCAATGCGTGGGCGGATCGCCTCATTGATGCCGTGGCAGGTGTGCTGCCGGATGAGCAGCCGTGGCATCTACACCTCTGGCCCGAGTATGGCGAGGGTCGTGCGGGGCTGCACCGCTGTGAATTGATCCGCGCCGCGATGCGTGAGCGGATGAAGAAGCGTCGCCGCCATCTGCTGCGCTCGCTGAATGATGAGGAGATGCCTTTCACGCCGCAAAGCTCTCTCGTGCAGTGCTTTTTGACCTCGCCGGAGGCTGGCTGGCTCTCCGTGAGCACCGCACCGCAGCCGCATGAGCTGCGAGCGATCATCTCGCCCTTCACTCGCGGTTTTATCCCGTGGGCGGAGGATAAAGCCGCGCCCTCACGTGCCTTTGGGAAGGTGATCGAGTCCGAAATGCGCCTCGGCCGGCAGATCGCGGCAGGCGAGACCGTGGTCGATCTCGGTGCCTCGCCGGGAAGCTGGAGCTATGTGGCACTGCATCGCGGTGCCCAAGTCACCGCCATTGATCGCTCGGAGCTGCGGGAGGATTTGATGCGCAACTCGCGACTGCGTTTTGAGACCGCGGATGCCTTCAAATACAAGCCACCACACACCGTGGACTGGCTCATCTGCGATGTCATCGCCGCGCCGCAGCGCAGCATCGACCTGCTGCTCGAATGGCTTCGCGAGAGGCGCATGAGGAACTTCATCGTGACGATCAAATTCAAGGGCGATGACGAGTATTCCCTGCTCTCCCAGCTCAAGCAGCAAGCTCCGCCCCTGTGCTCTGACTTCCGTCTCACGCGGCTGCGTGCGAACAAAAACGAAGTCTGCGCCTTCGGCTCACTTTGAGGCGGCGAGAAAAGCTCATAATGGGGTGAAGAAACGAAAATGGCGATTGACCATGAATGACATCGCATGATTTACATGCCCTCGCATGAAACCTTTCTTCTTTCTCGTCGCGCTCTCCTTCGCCACCTTCGCCCAAGCAGCCACGCTGAAGTTCACCGGCAACGTCGGCTACAAGGTCGGCACGGGAAACACCACGGTGGCGATCAACTTTGATGGGATCGCCAACCAAACCAATGGAGGCACCAGCGGCACGATCCGTGTGCAGCTCTGGGCGTTGAACATGCCCTACGACTTTAGCGGCACAGCCAAAGGCCTCATGGTGGGCGAATTCAAGCTCGACGGCTTGGATGGAGGCACGTCCTACAAGCCACTCAGCCGCACGGTCCCGGCCAAGATGCCGAGCAAAGCCACCAGCTACCACATGGCCTTGATCGTGGCCGAGTATCGTGACAGCGGCTACGTGAATACGGACTACCGAAACTTCTCCAACAAGGCCACGCTCTACCCTGCCAAGATGTTTGAGATCGAGGCTCCGTGGACCTGGCAGTCGAATTACGATGAGGGCATCGTGAACATGAAGGTGAAGAAGGTGAAGCACCACCGCAGTGCCAATACCGGCTCCTTGAAACTGGAGCTTTGGGCATGCCCAAAACCTTACACAAGCGGCACCATCTACGGGGTGCGCATGGGCAGCGCCCAACTGAAGCCACTGGAGAAGGGTTTTGTTTACACCGACCTCGACAAGACCGTCACCGTCACCCGGCCCAAGGCAGGCACCTACCATGTCGTGCTGCTGCTGCTCGAGTATAACAACGACAAGTACAGCATCGTGGCCCACGCCAACCCGAGCAAGACCACGGTCTTCAAATGACCGATGTGATGTCTTGAAAAGCGACGCGAAATGCCGCGTTCAAGGGTGCGATGAAGATTCCCGCCTTTTTTGCCCTCCTCACTCTCTCCAGCGCCGTTTTCGCCGCGAAGCCGAATGTCATGGTCATCATCGCCGATGACCTCGGCTATCATGATGTGGGCTTCCAAGGCTCCAAAGAGATCCCCACGCCGCATCTCGACAAACTCGCCTCTCAAGGGCTGCGATGCGCGAATGGCTATGTCTCGCACTCGTTTTGCAGTCCCACACGGGCGGGCATCATGACGGGGCGCTATCAGCACCGCTTCGGGCATGAGAACAACCCCGCCTGGTTGCCGGAAAGCACCACCGCAGGCCTTTCGCTCAACGAGACGACCTTTCCCACGCTCATGAAGCAAGCTGGCTACACAACCGGAGCCGTCGGCAAATGGCATCTTGGAGCGCATCCGCAGTTTCATCCGAACAAGCGCGGCTTTGATGAATACTTCGGCGCTCTCGGTGGCGGCCATCAATACTTCCCCGGCGATAAAGGCGGCGCGGAATACACCATCCCGCTGAACCGCAACGGCACCGATGAAGCGCAGACGAAGTATCTGACCGAGCAGTTCGGTGATGAAGCCGCCGCGTTTGTCGGTCGTCACGCCAGCGATGGCAAGCCGTGGATGCTTTACCTGGCCTTCAATGCGCCGCACACGCCGCTCCAGGCTCCGAAGGAATGGCTCGAGAAGTTTGCCCACCTCCAGCCCGAGCAGCGCCGCACGTACGCCGCCATGGTCGCCGCGATGGATGCCGCCATCGGCGGAGTGATGGCAAAGCTCGACGAGACGAAACAAACCGAAAACACGCTCATCTTCTTCGTCAGCGACAACGGCGGCCCAAACCTCTCCAAAAAGAGCGGCGTGAACTTCACCGACAACACCCCGCTCCGTGGTGCCAAGGGCGATCTACACGAGGGCGGCATGCGCGTGCCCTTCCTCGTGAGCTGGCCCGCGAAGATCAAACCGGGCAGCTACGACCAGCCCGTCATCGCCCTCGATTTCCTGCCCACATCCCTCGCCGCTGCTGAATCTGCCGCACCGGGCAATCTCGATGGCGTGAACCTTCTTCCTTACCTCACCGGCGAAAAGACCACCGCGCCGCATGACACCCTCTTCTGGCGCACGGGCGGCCCGGGCGGACTCAATGCCGTTCGCCGTGGCAACATGAAGCTCGTTCGCGCCGGCAAAGCCGCTCCCGAGCTTTACGACCTATCCAGCGACATCGGTGAGAGCCAAAACCTCGCCGCCGAGAAGCCGCAGGTCGTCGCCGAACTCGTCACCGCCATCGCCGAATGGGAGAAGGGCGCCATCGCCCCGACCTTCCAAAGCCCGAAGGGTGGAGCGCCGAAGAAGAAAAAGGCGAAGTGAGGTGCGGGATGACCTGATTGACTAGGCTGACCTGATTGACCCTTCAGTCCTTTCCGTCTCTTTCGTCCTTTTTGACGAGCCTCACGCCCCCACAAACCCAAACTTCGCGAGCTGCTCCTCGATGATTTTTTCGCAGAGGGCGAGCTGGCGTTCGCGTTCGCGGCGGCCGTCGTCGGCGATGGCTTGGAGGGCATCGATGTCGTAGAGATAGACGCCTTCGATGGCGTTCACGGCGGGATCGACATCGCGGGGCACGGCGATGTCGATGATGAGCAGCGGGTTCCAGCGGCGTTTGCGCATGGTTTGCTCGATCTGCTCCGGCTTGATGACAAAATGCGGGGCACTAGTGCTGGAGATGATCACATCCACCTCGTGAAGGGCGTGCTCCCATTCGTCGAACTTCATCGCACGGCCTTTCATCTCTTCGGCGAGTTCCACGGCCTTGTCGTAGCTGCGATTGCTGACGATGATGCTCTTCGCGCCGCGAGAAAGCAGGCTCTGGGCGCAGGTGCGGCTCATCTCACCGGCACCGACGAGCATGACGCGGCATTCTTTGAGATCGTGTACCTTCTCCGCGAGATCGACGGCGACGCTGCCGACACTGGTGGAGCCACGCTGGATCATGGTGTCGTTCCGCACACGTTTGCCGACGGTGAAGGCCTGCTGGAAGAGCTTGTTGAGCGTCTTGCCGGTGGTGCCGTGGTCGAGCGCCGTTTTGTAGGCGGCCTTCACCTGGCCGAAGATCTCCGTCTCGCCCAAAACCATCGAATCAAGGCCGCTGACGACGCGGAAGAGATGTCGCGCCGCCTCGGCGGCATCGAGTTGGTAGAGCACCATGGCCTCGGCGTGCTCCGGCTGGAGCTGGAAATGACGCACGAGATAGTCACGCAGCGCCTCGTGGCTTTGCGGTGCCTCAGCCAGTTCGTGCGAGGCATACAGTTCGACGCGGTTGCAGGTGCTCAGGACGACGCTTTCGGCAAAGCCGGGCAGCTCGCGGATGTTTTTCACGGCCTGCGGCACCACGGCCTCGGGGAAGGCCAGGCGCTCACGCACCTCGACGGGCGTCGTTTTGTAGTTCAGGCCGACGCAGACAAGGGTGCCGGTGGCGCGGATGTTGTCGGCGGGATCAGGCATGCGTCACGATCCACAACGAGATAAACGGCAGCACAAAACCCACCACGGCCAGCCAGGCCGTGCGGCGCGGAGAGGTGACATGACGCCACATGAGAAAGGAAATCACCGCGTAAAGTGCCCACACGACCCACGAGAAGACGAGCTTCGGATTCGATACCGGGGTATGAAGCGCAAAGGAGATGCCCAAAGCCACGCTGAGCAGCACGAGGCCGAGACCGACGAGACGCTGGATTGCCTTCGCGAGGCCTTGAATCGGCGGGAGCTGATAAAACAACCCACCGATGCGGTGCTGCTTCAACAAACGCTCCTGCACGAGGTACATGACCCCGGTGATGCAGGCGAGCGCAAAGGCAGCGTAGGCGATCAAGGCCACCGCCGCATGCAGCTCGACCAGCGCATTGATTTTTCCCTTCACGGCATACGGCTTGAAGCCCTGCACGAGGGCGATGCTCTGCATGATCGTGACGAGCGGCGCAGTGAAGACGCCGAGTAAGGACAGACGAAAGCCGGAGCCGACGAGGAAATAGAGCAGCACCACACTCCAGCCGATGAAGACCAGGATGTCCGCGAGGCTTTTCATCGGGCACTGGCCCACTTCCTGGCCACGGTAGTAGAGA
>JBEIGR010000345.1:0-6207 GCA_040381795.1 Verrucomicrobiaceae bacterium
ACAAAACCCGGTCGTGGCCGGAATTTACCCGAAAGGCATCCATGGGCTGCTGGCGGAGGTTTTGGGCCAAAACGACGACTTCAACATCCGCACGGCGACGCTTGATGAGCCGGAGCAGGGTGTTTCGCAGGCGATTCTCGATGAAACGGACGTTCTGCTGTGGTGGGGGCATGCGGCGCATGATCAGGTGCTGGATGAAACGGTGACGCGGGTGCAGCAGCGGGTGCTGGCGGGCATGGGGTTGATCGTTTTGCACTCCGGGCACTGGTCGAAGCTCTTCAAGCGGCTCATGGGCACGAGCTGTGCGCTGTGCTGGCGTGAGGCGGGCGAGCGGGAACGAGTGTGGGTGGTGAATCCGGGTCATCCCATCGCGGCGGGGCTCGGTGACTGCATCGAGATCGAGCAATCGGAGATGTATGGCGAGCCGTTTGGCATTCCGACGCCGGACGAGCTGATCTTCGTGTCGTGGTTCCAAGGCGGCGAGGTCTTCCGCAGCGGCGCGACTTGGACTCGCGGCAGCGGTCGCATCTTTTACTTCAGCCCGGGGCATGAGGTGTATCCGATTTATCACCATCCCGAGGTGCAGCGCGTGATCGCGAACGGCATCCGCTGGGCGCGACCGCAGGGTTCACCCGCGAACACGCCGCGTCATGTGCCGGTGGAGCAGGCGCGGGAGCCGGTCGCCGTGCGCGGCGGCACGGTGCATGTGGCGGACGGAAAGCTGGCGTAGCAGGCCGGGCAAGCAAGGCGCTGAGAATGACCTTGCCTGACCGGCCTCTGTGATGGCATCGTAACTGCTGTCAGAGGTTATTTACACTCACCCGCCTCTCTCTCGCTCATGCGCCCCCCCTCTCCCCAAAGCCCCCGAGGCCGTTACATCGCTGGAAACAGCCTCGTGCCCATTTTGATCATCGTCGCCGCGCTGGGTATCAGCACGGCGATTTTCTTCCTCTTCACGAAAAAGAAGATGGAGGCCGAAAAAGCCGCCGAAGTGGCTGCGGCACCGGCTAAAACCTCCAAAGAGCCTTCGAAGGGCACTCCCGGTGCTCCGACTCCGATGACCCCAGCGGATGGAAAACCGGCGGCTCCCGCTGCCGCGCCAGCCACCGCAGCGACGACGCCTGCCATGCCCGCCAACGGCTCGCCAGCGGCCCCATCTCCGGCCTCGTTTGGCTTTGCCCGTCCGCTGGACCTCGGCAAGCAGATGGCCCGCAGCCTCGCCGTGGGCGATTTCGCCGCCGCAGGCAAGCTGGCGGCCGCCTCCGATCCCGAGCAGGCCGCGCTGGCAGCGCAGTTGATGCAAAAACTGGCCGAACTGGGCTTCAAGGCTGGTTCGGAGGATCAGGTGGCTCTTCTCGGGCTCGTGGAGAACCGCACCCGCCTCTCGGTCCCCCTCTTCAAACTTGGCAGCGCCGATCCAGTGCGGCTCCAGCTCGATATCGAACGCGATGAACGCATGGGCTGGAAAATCGCCAAGGTCACCCTGCCCAAAGAAGCCAGCGCTGCGCTAGCAGCTCTTACGCCTCCTGCCTCTCCCGCTGTGGCAGCGGCTACGCCTCCAGCCCCTCCCGCGATGACGCCCGGCACTCCCGCACCCGCTCAGCCCGGTGCTCCACCGGTGCCTGCAGCGCCTTCGGCTCCCGCCCCGGCAGCCCCGGCCATGGCCGCGAAGTCCCTTTTCGCTGTCGAGGAGACCCAGGATGCGCTGAGCTTTGCCAGTGACTTCGTGCGCCTGCTGCTTGAGCACGATTTCGCCTCCGCGAAGAAGTATGTGGATGAGAAAAAAGTGCCCGTGGAGAGGCTCGTGGGTCTCTGCATCGTCTTTGAGGAAGGGCAGTATCGCCTGAAGCCGAGCAAGCCGCTCATCGTCACCGTGGCAAACCCCGAGGTCTCGTGGGTGATCGCTCAGGTGGAATCGGAATCGCTCCAGCAGAGCACGGAATTCGGCTTGGAACTGAAGCGTGAGAGCACCTCCAGCGCATGGAAGGTCGCAGGCGTGAATCTCTCCCAAATCCTCGGCTCCTTTGCCCAGAGTGCGAACAAACTCGGCATCCCCTACACGCCCATCGTGCAGAATCCGAAGGGTGGTGAATCCCTGGCGCTCTACTTTGAATACGACCGCGCCGAGCTGCACCCACGGGCGCAGAAGCAGCTCGAAGTCGTCGCTGGCATGCTGAAGGCCGATCCGGCGAAAAAACTCCGCATCACCGGCCACACCGATGCTCACGGGGACGATGCTTACAACGTCAACCTCTCTCAAAGCCGTGCCGAATCCGTGAAGCAGCAGCTCGTGGCTCTCGGCGTGCCCTCGGATCAGGTGGAAACCACCGGCCTTGGCAAGGCCCAGCCCCTCGGCCCCAATCAAAAAGCCGATGGCTCCGACGACCCCGCCGGCCGCTCCCGCAACCGCCGCGCGGAGATCTTCCTCGATTTCTGATTCGCCACACATGCCCGGTCCGCTCCTCATTCGTCACGAAGGGCACACGCCTCGAGAGCGCAGCACCTGCGGCTGGCGTGACCGGCTCATCAGCCGTGAGGATCAGGAACTGCATCCGGCTGCCTGGGCGCATGCGGTGGATATTGATGGGGCAAAACTCCACTACCACAAGCGCTCCACGGAACTCTACTACGTCCTCGAAGGCGGTGGCACGGTGATGCTCGATGGCGTGGAGCAGCCGGTGAGCAAAGGCTCGCTCGTTCACATCCCGCCTGGTGTCGTCCATGGAGCACGCGGGCAGATGCGCGTGCTCGTCGTGGGCATCCCGGACATCGCCGAGGATGATTATTTTGAAGTGGGCGAGGTTTGAAGCCGAAACTCCTGACTAACTTGGCCAATCTCGGGGAAGTCTGACGACTTCCTCTACACGGTGGCTCCCGCTGGATTCGTAGCGGCAAACGTCAGTTTGCCCCTTGGGCAGCGCAGACAAGTTACTGCCTGTTCCACATTCGTCACAGCGGAGTTCGTTTGCTCCCGACTAACTTCCACTGAAGTCCAGAGACTCAGTGGCTCTGAACTTGCGCAGCCCAGCATTTTCATCGCAATGTCAGCATTCAGGCTACAAACCCGCTCTCACGCAGTCGCCGCACGGCTTCCGCATTGGAGCCAAAGGCAAACTGCTCCAGCGGCACCTCTTCGAGCTTCATCGGCATCCACTCCATCACCTCGGCCGGATCAGCTCGAAGGCCGTCGAAGCTCTCCACCCGTGCCACGAAGAAAAGATCGATCGTGGGCCACACAAAGCCTTGGAAGAGGTAGCGATTGTTCAGCGAGACAAAGTAGCGAAACGCCTCCGGTGGAATTTGCAGACCGGTTTCCTCACGGGTCTCGCGGGAAGCACCTTCTTCGCCGCTTTCCTCCGGCTCGATCACCCCACCGGGTATGCCGAGGAGGCCCAGTCCCGGCTCATGACCGCGACGGATCACCAGCAGGCGATCCTGCGCATCGAGGATCAAGGCCACAGCCGCTGGAATGGGGGTGATGAAATGGCGAAAGCCGCAACGCTCGCAGCGGAATTCGCGATCGCTCACCGTTTTCAAATCGGGAGCGCCGCAGTCGGAGCAGAATTGGTAGGGTTTGGGCATCGGAGGACTCATGAGAACGCGAGATTACTCGTTGGCGAGCGTCTATTTCATCTTCATTCTCCCGCCCCGATGAATGCTCCCCTGCTGCAAACTTGGCTCCGCTTTTCCGATGGGCGGCAGCATGCCCTGAAGGGCACCTGCGGCATTGGTCGGCACCCGACGAACACCCTTCAGCTCTCCAGCAGCGAGGTCTCACGCCGCCATTCCATCATCCAGGCGCAGGGCGAGGCGGAGTTTTGGATCGTCGATCTCGGCAGTGCCAATGGCACCTATATCAATGGCCGCCGCCTCTCTCAGGCCGTGCGTCTGCGCAATGGCGATGTCATTCGCATCGCCGATGTGGAACTCGAATTTGCCACGGAGATCCTCAGCGCCATGCACACTTCTGGAAAAGCCGTCATGGCATCCACCATGATCCGCATGGAACAGGCCGAGTGCTGGCTCATGGTGGCCGACATCGAAGGCTCCACCAAACTCGCCCAAAACACGGCCCCGGAAAAATACCCGCGCCTGACCGGCACCTGGTTCAAAGAGTGCCGCCAGATCATCGACGACTGCGGCGGCCACATGTCGAAATACCTCGGCGATGGCTTTTTTTGCTACTGGACCGGCGGTGAAGGCAGTCACATCCGCGTGCGTCAGGCCATCGCCAACCTCCGCGCGGCTCAGGCGACTTCCTCGCTGCCCTTCCGCGTCGTTTTGCACCATGGCAGCGCCGTCCTCGGCAGCGTGCCCACCATGAGCGAACTCAATCTCCACGGCCCGGAAGTGAACTTCGTCTTCCGCATCGAAAAAATCGCCGCCAACCTCGGCCAGCGCATGCTCTTCTCCGAGAAGGCCATGCTGCAACTCCAGGCGGAAAACGAGGTCGTCCTAGCGGGTGAAAGCCCCGTGGATGGCTACACCGGGAATTTTAAGTTTTACGCTCCGCCGGGGCCGAAGGGAGCATGATCTGCCATCACTCTTACTGGAGAGAATTGAGCCTGAAACCCTCCAACTCGGCCAGCATTCGCGCTTTGCCATCGAAGCTCCAAAACTCATCGCAATCCAGAAGCCGAGCCTGGGCCACATGCAGGATGTCGTAGGTTCGGAAGCCGTGCTTGGCTGTGTGGCGCTGGCTCAAGGCGCGAAACTCGCGACGCAAGGCACTCCAGGAAACCTCGCAGGCGAAAAAGACACCTGCTTCCCTCACATGGTCCTCGAATGAGGCGATGGCTGCCGCCGCTGTCTCGGGCGAGACTCGCCACTGACCGCCGTGACGCGCCAGATGCACATGCAGCTCAAAAGCATTCGTGATCTCCGCCCAGAGCAGCGAAGTCACCGGCAAGGCGTCCGATTGCCTGGCGAACGCCTCCGTCACCTGTGTACGGGCGAGGTCAAATGCCCCAACATCAAGGTAGAGCGAAACGAGAAAGTTCGTGTCGGCGTAGGGACGCATCATTCACCGCGGATGGCTTGGAAAAAGGCGGCTTCCGCTTCCGCCGTGAGCTTGGTGTCGCCCAGACGAGTTTGAAGCGATTTAAAATCAGGCACGGAAGACATTCGAGGGCGACGCGCACTCGTCGGGGCAGTGGCCTCCAATTTGAAAGTGCTGCTGTCCTGGCTTTCCAGCATCAGACTTCCGCGTTCCTCACAATCCCTCAATATCCGGTCCCAAGCGGGGTCGGACTCCGAAATGGCATAAACGCCGGGTTCTTTGAGGGTAGCTGTCATGGCGCGAAGATGCTCGTTCTGGCTGGAGACGCAACCACCTCGTCATGTCCACCACCCCCCATGCACAATCCCGCCCTGACACTCTCCTGACGCAAGGTTTGCGGCTCTTTGCCCGTTTTTTGCGGCCCCAAGCCCTCCTTTGCCATGAAGAATCGTCTCCTCACTGCCGCGCTCGTTTTGTCTGCTGTGTCTGCCTTTGCGCAGGCTCCGAAGAAGGACGAGGTCATCGATCCATCCAAGCCGGTGTCGTTTTACAAACACATCCGCCCGATCTTCCAGGCGCAGTGCAATGGCTGCCATCAGCCGGCGAAGAAGAAGGGCGATTACATCATGACGGAGTTCGCGGCGTTGCTGAAGGGCGGCGAGGAGGCGGTGGCCGTCGTTCCGGGCAAGGCGGCGGAGTCTAATCTGCTGAAGCTCATCAAACCTGATGCGCATGGCAAAGTGGAGATGCCGCAGAAGGCGGACCCGTTGCACGCGACGCAGATCGCTCTCATCGAGCGCTGGATCACCGAAGGCGCGAAGGACGACACGCCAGCCTCGGCGAAGGCGCAATACGACATGACGCATCCGCCGGTGTATGTGACGGCTCCGGCCGTTACCTCCCTCGAATACTCGCCAGATGGCACGCAGATCGCGGTGGCGGGTTACCATGAGGTTTTGGTGCACAAAGCGGACGGCAGCGGCCTCGTCGCGCGGCTCGTGGGGCTCGCGGAACGCATTCAGAAGCTCGCGTGGTCGCCGGATGGCAAAAAGATCGCGGTCACCGGTGGCAGCCCGGCTCGCATGGGCGAAATCCAGATTTGGGACGTGGCGGCGAAGAAGCTCGAGCTGTCCAAATCGCTCACGTTTGACACCATCTACGGCGCGAGCTGGTCGCCGGATGGCAAGCAGCTCGCGTTTGGCTGCGCG
>JBEIGR010000346.1:0-6183 GCA_040381795.1 Verrucomicrobiaceae bacterium
ACTCGCTGATCCAAAACATCAAAGCCAATGCAAGGGGGCTGCCCAACTTCGCCAACTTCCGCATCCGTATCCTGTTCTACTGCGCCAAGCTCGACATGATGCCTGCCTGATCAAAACCCCAGCTTTTTGCCCGAAGAGCCAGCTTTGTGAACTTAGGTCGCTCTGCGAGCTAGGTTCTTCCGAGGAAACTGAGTCTCCATCCGAAAGGCTATCACCGTCTGATGGCGGCGGCCCATCCGAAGAGCTGGAGGAGGATTCATCTGACATGCTGTTTCCATCCGATAGGCTATTTCCATTGGACCCACCATCCGACATACCGTCCGAATTTCCCAAGGATGAAGATGAGCCATCACTGACACCTTCGGAAGAGTCTGATTCACCATCGCTAAGTCCGTCTGAGTAGCCGTCACTGTAGCCTCCTGAAGAATTGGACTCGCCATCACTGTAGCCGTCGGAATAGCCATCCGAATTCCCATCGCTTTGTCCTGCGGACGAGCCTGATGAGGAACTAAATCGCTCCATGGAACTGCTGGACGATTCGTCAGATAAGCCATCACTCCAGCCATCCGAATTCCCATCGCTTTGTCCTGCGGACGAGTCCGATGACGAAAAGCGTTCGATAGAGCTGCTGGACGAGCCATCAGAGTAGCCGTCACTCCAACCATCGCTGACGCCTTCGGAAGAGTCAGACTCACCATCGCTAAGACCGTCGGATTAGCCGTCACTGTAGCCTCCTGAAGAATCAGACTCGCCGTCACTGTAGCCGTCGGAATAGCCATCCGAATTCCCATCGCTGTGTCCTGCGGACGAACCTGATGAGGAACTAAATCGCTCAATGGAACTGCTGGATGAGCCATCGGAGAGGCCATCACTGTGGCCATCCGAATAACCATCGCTGTGTCCAGCGGACGAACCTGAGGATGAGCTAAAGCGCTCAATAGAACTGCTGGATGATCCATCAGAGAACCCGTCACTCCAACCATCGCTGACGCCTTCAGAAGAGTCTGACTCACCGTCGCTAAGACCGTCGGAGTAGCCGTCACTGTATCCGCCTGAAGAATCAGACTCGCCGTCACTGTAGCCGTCGGAATAGCCGTCGCTGTAGCCATCCGAATTCCCATCACTATGCCCTGTCGATGAACCTGATGAGGAGCTAAAGCGCTCAATCGAGCTGCTGGACGAGCCATCGGAATAGCCGTCACTCCAGCCATCTGAGTGATCACTGCCGGAAAGGGACGATGAGGAGGAACTGATTGGCATACCAAGGAGGGGACTCATTTCTACCCTCTTAAACTGTCATCAAAATGGCAAGAAGAAATTTTTTGGGCACATGATCAGTGTTTAGTGCACCCTCACAATGTGAACAAATCACCTGCGCTCGCAATCAGAGCAGGTGAAACTCCCCGACCATGAAATCTCCCGACTTACGCGACCGCGAGGAAGAGCCATCTACCTCGCTCACCGGCACCACTGTGACACCGGCCACTCCCAAGGAAGTGCATGATGACGAAGCCTTTACCTCACAGCTCGTGGACCGCGTGCTGCTGCGCGGACCCAACCCGCGCCGCCGTGAGTTCTCGCTGCTCATGGGCGTCGTTCGCGACTTCCTGAAAGGCTTCCGCACCCTGCATTTCGTCGGCCCCTGCGTCACCGTCTTTGGTTCTGCCCGGTTCGATGAGGATCACAAATACTACCGCCTCGCCCGCGAGATGGGCGCGGCCATCTCCAAGATGGGTTTCACCGTGCTCACCGGTGGTGGCCCCGGCATCATGGAGGCCGCGAACCGCGGCGCGAAGGATGTGCAAGGCCGCAGCGTGGGCCTCAATATCAAGCTTCCCTTCGAGCAGCATCACAACCCCTACCTCGACCGCTCGGTCACGTTAGACTACTTTTTCGTCCGCAAGACGCTGCTCATCAAATACAGCTACGGCTTCATCATCATGCCCGGCGGCTTTGGCACGCTGGACGAGATGTTTGAGGCGCTCACACTCATCCAGACGAAGAAGATCCGGAACTTCCCGATCGTCGTCATGGGCTCCGAGTTTTGGGGAGAGATGCGGAAGTTCATCGATGCGATGCTCGCCGGCGGCACCATCAGCCCCGAGGACCTCGATTTGATCAAATGGACGGATTCCATCGATGAAGCCATGGCTCACCTGCAGGAGCACGCGGTGAAGCAATTCGGCCTGCGTCTGGCCCGCGGTGTTCCGCATGGTTCCAAACTGCTCGGTGAGCGTGAACTGGCCGCGCCGCAGCGTTGACAAGCGCCTCTGCGGCTCCTTTCTCCCGCCTCACGCGCATGGATCATGTCATCACCCTCTCCAACGGCCTCCGGCTCGGCTATGCCGAGTATGGCGACCCGCGTGGCGAGGTGGCATTCTACTTCCACGGCTGGCCTTCCTCGCGGCTTCAGGGATACCTCTTTGATGAGCTGGCCAAAAAACACGGCATGCGCCTCATCTGCCCGGATCGTCCCGGCATCGGCCTCTCCGATCCGCAGCCTGGCCGCACACTCGCGGACTGGCAGCAGACGCTCACGGAGCTCGCCGCGCATGTCGGTGCGGATAATTGGCACGTCATCGCTTGGTCCGGCGGCGGACCCTATGTGCTCGCGAGCGCTCTGCTGATGCCGAAGCGGCTTCTCTCTGCCTCCATCATCTGCGGAGCACCGCCGCTGAAGTTTCTCGGCGATCGTGAGATGTTCTGGATCTACCGCCTGCTCATCCAGCTTCGCAAACTGCTCCCCACCGTGCTCGGCGGCATTTTGAAGCTCGGAGCTGTGATTGCCCGGATGAAGCCTGGCTGCCTCGTGCATCGCGTTTTGCTCAAAATGCTCGGCGCGGAAGATCGCCGCGTTTTGAGTGATCCGAAGGTCTTCAAGGTAGTCTGCGAGGCCACGCTCGGGGCGCTGAATCGTCCTGCGGCGGATGTCATTGCCGATGCGGATATTTATCTCAGTGAGTGGGGTTTCGAAGTCAGCCGAATTTCCGTGCCGATTCACTTTTGGCATGGCAAACAGGACCGAAACATCGACTGGACCTATACCCAGCGCCTCGCCTCTCTCATCCCGCATGCCACCGCCCATTTCTCTGAGCATGATGGGCACTATTCGCTGCCCGTGACGCATGCCGAGCGCATCATCACCACCGCGATGCAAAAGAGTGAGCCGCCCAATGAAAGGCCAGGCGGGCTCATGACGAACATCCTGCACACCTTGAAACGCTGATGTCCCTCACCGCTGAAGAACGCGCCATCTACGAATGGCAGATGTGGGTGTCCGGCATGGGCGAGGAAGGCCAGCTCAAGCTCAAGAACGCCAGCGTGCTGATTTCCCGAGTCGGCGGCCTCGGCGGTCTTGTGGCACTCGAACTCGCCGCCGCTGGCATCGGCAAGCTCGTCCTAGCCCACGGCGGCGTGTTGCAGCCCTCCGATCTCAACCGCCAGCTCCTGCAAACTCACGACCACATCGGCAGACTCCGCATCGATTCCATCGTGCGTCGTTTGAAGGACCTCAATCCGCGCTGCGACATCATCGGCGTGCCCGAAAACATCAGCGAAGCCAATGCCGATGCCCTCGTGGCGCAGGCCGACATCGTCGTCGATGCCGCGCCGATGTTTCAAGAGCGCCTCGCCTTAAACGCGGCCTCCTTCCGCGCTGGAAAACCGATGGTCGAATGCGCGATGCACACGCTGGAGGCCAGCGTCACCACCTTTGTGCCGGGCAAAACGGGCTGCCTCGCCTGCTACATCCCCGAAGTGCCTCCAACGTGGAAACGCCAGTTCCCCGTCTTTGGTGCCGTCTCCGGCACCGCCGCCTGCATCGGCGCGATGGAGGTTATCAAGCTCATCACCGGCATCGGCACCACGCTGCAAGGCGAGCTGCTTTCGATGAACCTCGACACGATGCAGTTCCGCAAGGTCCGCCTGCCGAAGCGGGCGGACTGTGCGGTGTGTGGGACACGCTGAGTTATACCTGGATGCCGCTCGCGATCACCGTATCCGGCTTCTCGCGGCCCATTTTGATCGTGTACTTGCCCGGCGCATAGACGCGAGGTTTGAAACTCCCGCCTTGGACACGCACGGTGTATAAAATCTCGCCCGTGGCCTCTGCGATCACCTGCACCACGGGATCAGTCACACCTTCAAAAAGCTGTGCGGGAAGGTGCCCGTGAACCTTGCGGCCATCATTTGAGTCTTGAGTAATCGTAATGGGCCAGCCGGGGAACTGGGCTTGATCGCCATCAGCAACCTTCGAGAAGCGCGGCCAGCATTCGAAGGTGATTTTGCGCGTCGTTTTGTCGAAGCGGATGAGGCCGTAGCCATCGGCGCGTTGTTTCTCGTCCTGGATGTCCTCGGGGTTCGCGTAGGCGAGCATGCTGATTGGATTGCCGAGGCCGTCTTTGAAGTCGCCGGTCCATGGCAGCGGGCTGTTCGGCACGGGATTCGGGCCTGCTTTTTCATCCAGCGGATGCCACCAGCGGCCATAGATCGTGTTCACGATGGCCGGGCTGGTGAAACTGTAAGGCGCGTCGCCAAATTCGTCGATGCCGTGCTTCACGACGACGGCGAGATGCTGATCGCCGCAGAGATGCGGAGCCCAGGCACGGCGAATCTCCACCAATGCCCGATTTCGACCCGCTTGCGGCCAGCCATTGCAATCAAGATCGGCCAGCAAGCGCTTGTCACGTCCGCCATGCATGTGAACGGCGCCGCAGAAGGCGGTGGCGGAGAGTACGCATTTGAGCACCGCGCCGCCGCTGTAATCCTGCGACCAGTCGTGGAGGAATTTTTCCTGTCGTTTGCCCAAAAGCTCCAAACCGGGCAGATCGATGCTTTTCGGGTCGTAGGAGGGATCGTTGATATGATCTGGGCGCGGTCCCATCTGCGGGATGGTGCCAGCGGGACCGGTTTTGAACTTCCGGTCCTCCAAAATGGCGAAGTCGATGCCACCGACGATCATGCGCGTGAAATAAACGCTGATGTCACGATTAACCGGCTTCGGATCCCAGCCATCCGGCAAGTGCCAGCTTTGCTGCCTCTGCACCTGGTTCACATAGGCTACCGGATAACGATAACCGCCGTCCGCATCGCCATCGATGTGAGACTGGCCACCCGCCTCGCCCCAGAGATTGCCATGACCCACATCGTGGTCATCGGGAATGCAGACCGTTGGGCGGTCGCGGATGATGTCGCGGAATTGTAGGCCGAACTCGATCCAGCCCGCCGTGTGCTCCGTGTGGCGATAGGTCTGATCTCCGCCGAAGAACAGCAGGTCCGGATCCTGCGCCCGCAGGTTCTCGATGATCTCCGTGCGTGGCCCGATGGTGCGGCTGGAGTTGCAGCTCATGTTCGCGATCACGATCTGGTTCTTCTCCACTGGATCGCGACGGATGAGGCCCTCAAACATCGCCTTCTCACCATGGCGCACGCGATAGGCCACGTTCTTCGAGCCATTCCAGCCCTCCACGCGGAAATGCGCATCCCAGCCAGGATAATGTACCTCGCCCTTCGCGATCTCCTTCCATTCGCCATCAAGCTGCACTTCAAGCCTCGCCACACGCTCCTCGCCCGGCTTCAGCGGGAAGAGCTGCGCACTCACCTTCAGCACGCCGTTTTGATGCGTGTAGTAGGCAAAGCAC
Organism: Verrucomicrobiaceae bacterium; assembly: GCA_040381795.1. GTDB lineage: Bacteria > Verrucomicrobiota > Verrucomicrobiia > Verrucomicrobiales > Verrucomicrobiaceae > Prosthecobacter. The sequence continues at coordinate 5,640 of JBEIGR010000346.1, forward strand.
ACCACTTCATCACGCGGCACATCCATCGACGGCGGTGGCGTGGCACCACCACCAGCCTTGCCTTTGCCCTTCGCCTTCTTTTTCTCGTTCTGCGCCGCCGCAGCGGCAGCCTTCGTCCACCACTCGCCCGTCGTGAGCGATTCGAGATTCGGAAACTCCGCTCCAAACGGCTGCGGCGCGTCCACGGCGCTTGCGGAGCCGCGCACAAAGAGAAACGGGGCTATCTTGAGAAGGAGTCGGCGGGTAAAGGTCATGGTGGGCAGCGTGCAACGGGCTGCAGGAGGTGAAATTTCATCCGCTGTTGCTTCGAAGCCGAGGATTGGGATTGCACGATGCAGATGAAGTTTGATAGCCTACCTGCCTCGTTGCTCTAAGAACCGCTCTCCCGGGAGCGTTTTCCCTCGCGCCATCCTCATCGAATTATGAAAGCCAGTCTTCTCCTCCTCGCCCTCCTTACCGCCGCCGGCATCGCCCGTGCTGAAATCCGCACCTGGAAGGACGCCTCCGGTGCTCACGAAATCAAAGCCGAGCTCGTCGGCGTGCA
>JBEIGR010000347.1:0-6178 GCA_040381795.1 Verrucomicrobiaceae bacterium
GCCAAAGGCTTCCGCGCCTCCGCCGTCACCTGCGGCATCAAAAACCCGGAAGCCACACGCCTCGACCTCGCGCTGATCGTTTCCGATACGCCAACCGTCACGGATGCCGTTTTCACCACGAACAAAGTCCGCGCTGGCTGTGTGCGTGTTTGCCAGCAGCACATCAAAGAGAGCGATACCCGCGCCATCATCGCCAACAGCGGCAATGCGAACGCTTGCACCGGCGTCCAGGGTATCCAGGATGCCAAGGCCATGACCAAAGCCGTCGCCGAGGAGATCGGCGTGAAGATGCGTCAGGTGCTCGTGTGCTCCACCGGCATCATCGGCATGCCTCTGCCCATTGAGCGCATCCTTCCCAAAGTGCCTGATGCCGTCGCCAAATTGAACGACAAGGGCAGCGAGGCCGCTATGCGGGCCATCATGACGAGCGATACGCAGCCGAAGACCTTCGCCGTCGAGGTGCCCGTGGGCAAAAGCGGCAGTTTCCGCATCGGCGGCATCTGCAAAGGTGCCGGCATGATCTGCCCAAACATGGCCACCATGCTTTGCTTCATCACCACCGATGCCAAAATCGGCAAAGACGAGATGAAGCGCAGCATGCGCTACGCCGTCGAGAAGAGCTTCAACTGCATCACCATTGATGGTGACACCTCCACGAACGATACCGTCATCGTGATGAGCAACGGCCAGAGCGGCCTACCAACCATCAAAAAGAACTCACCCGAGGCCGAACTCTTCCGCTGCGCCTTGCACAAGGTCATGCTCGAACTCGCCAAGATGATCGTCTGCGATGGCGAGCGTGTGACGAAGTTCGTCGAGATCCGCGTGCGCAATGCCCGCACCCTTACCGATGCCCGCAAAGTGGCCGAAACCGTCGCCAAGAGCCTCCTCGTGAAATGCAGCTTCCACGGCTGCGATCCGAACTGGGGACGCATCATCCACGCTGTCGGCTATTCCGGTGCACGCATCCGCGAAGAGCTCATCGACATCTACTTCGGCGGCCTCATGGCCTGCAAAGGCGGCCTCGTCACCAAAACGCCCGTCACCGAGATGGAGAAGGTCGTCAAAGAGCCAAAGTTCACCGTCACCATCGACCTGAATCTCGGCACCAGCGGCTACACCGTTTACACGAGCGACCTCTCCGAGGAGTACGTCGATTTCAACAGCGCCGAGTACTCCGCCGCCGTGCATGCGAAGCGCCAAAAAGGCTTCGCCTGACCTTCACCGCAGGCCGCTTGCACTTTCCAGAGCCTTGCTCCATTTTCGCTGCCCTCACCCTGAACTCAACCTCACCTCCCTTCCCTTTTTTATGAGCCGGAAAATTCGTTATGGCATGATCGGCGGCGGACGCGGCGCCTTCATCGGCGGCGTTCATCGCATCGCGGCATCTATCGACCAGCAGCTTGAACTCGTCTGCGGAGCCTTCTCGTCCAATCCCGAGAAGTCCAAGGCCAGCGGCGCGGATTTCTACCTGGCCCCGGATCGTTGCTACGGCACCTTTGAGGAGATGATCAAGGCGGAAGCCGCCTTGCCTGCGGACAAGCGCATGGACTTCGTTTCCATCGTGACGCCGAATCACATGCACTTCCCCGCTGCGAAGCTGGCGCTCGAAAGCGGCTTCCATGTGCTCTCCGACAAGCCCGCGACCTTTGATCTCGCCCAAGCGAAGGAGCTGGCGCAGATCGTGAAGACGAGCGGCCGTCTCTATGGCGTGACCTACAACTACACTGGCTATCCTTTGATCCGCCACGCCCGCCAGATGATCGAGCAGGGCAAACTGGGCAAGATTCGCAAAGTCGTGGCCGAATACCCGCAGGGCTGGCTGGCCACGATGCTCGAAAACACTGGCCAGAAGCAGGCCTCCTGGCGTGTCGATCCCGCCATCTGCGGTGCCGCCGGCTGCATGGGCGACATCGGCACGCACGCGATGAACCTCGCCGAGTATGTCACCGGCCTGCACGTCAAAGAACTGGCCGCTGACCTCACCCACTTCCTCGGCGACCAAGGCCGCCGCCTTGAGGACGACGGCAATGTGCTCCTGCGCTTCACCAATGGTGCCAAGGGAGTGCTGCACTCCAGCCAGATCAGTGTCGGCTGCGAGAACAACCTTAGTCTCCGCGTCTATGGCGAGCTCGGCGGCCTCGAATGGAGCCAGCTCGATCCGAACACCCTCATCGTCACCTCGCTGGACCATCCAAAACAGATTCTCCGCACGAGCATGGGCTACCTAGGCACCGCCGCCGCTGCGGCCACCCGCACGCCCGCAGGCCATCCTGAAGGTTACCTCGAAGGTTTCGCCAACGTGTATCGCAACTTCATCAATCACGTTCGCGCCTTCGAGGCTGGAGCACCCGCCAACCCGCTCGACATGGACTATCCGACCATCGAGGACGGCGTGGCCGGCATGGCCTTCATCGAGGCCGTGGTGAAATCCTCCGCCAACAACGCTGCCTGGACCCCGCTCGACTTCACGCCCTCGCCGCGTGCCAAGTATGGCGATGCCTCGCTGAACAGCGACCGTGGTGGACTGAGCTGAGCTGGCTCGAAGCAGTTCGCAGGCATCAAAACGCCGCGTGAGTCACCTCACGCGGCGTTTTGGCTTTTTTGAAGATTACTTCGCGGGTGCTGGCGCAGGCACCGGAGCAGGCACTGGTGCGAGAGCGGCGGCTCCGGGAGCACCTGGGGAATCAGGTGCTTTGGTGATAGGCTCGCCCTCATGATGGTGACTGAGGACGTAGGCGGTGACTTGGCTGACTTTTTGCACGCCGAGCACGAGTTCCCAGGCAGCCATGCCCTTGGTGATGTCCGGCGAGCCTTTGCGGACGATGTTGAAGATCTCTTTGGGAGTCCCACCGTATTTCCACTGTTGATCATTTAATGGCAGACCGGGTAGTTTGGCTCCCGCGAGCATGCCATTGAGCTCGGTGCCATGACAGGTGACGCACATGCCGGGTGTCATGAAGACAGCTTTGCCAGCCTCGACGACCTTGGGATCACGGGACATGGCCCAAAGCTGCTCATCGGTGATGTTTTCGGTCTGCTTGTCACGGGCGGCTTTCTGCTCGGCGATGACTTTGTCCATATCGTCCTGATCGGAGCTGCCAATGCCGAGCTGGTAGTAGCAGAGCCAGTGACCGATGAACCAGACGATGGTGATGTAGAGAGTGAAAAGCCACCAGTTCGGGAGCTTCTGATCGTACTCCTGGATGCCGTCATAGACGTGATCACGGAGTTTGGGCTCGTGGGAGGAGGATGTGGGCGGTGTGTCCATGGCGGGATTAATCGTCGAGCGGCAGGTGGGACATTTGTTCGGACTGTTCTTTGCGCAGGAGCATGCCACGGATGGTCATGACGCCGAAGACGAGGCCGCTGGTGGCAAAGGCGAGCAGCGGGATGATGGCGTGCCAGTTTTCGTAGATGATGCGCTTGTACATGGGAGGAGAGATGAGGGATCAGGGATGGGGGACCATGGCGCTGCGTGCTTTGTCCGGGTTCACGGGGGTGAGGGGAAAGGGGACGCCATTGGGGCTTTTCTTGCCGAGGGTTTCCTCGATGGCGGGTGTCTCGAACTGGCCGAGCTTTTGCAGGTAGGCGATGATGGCGACCATCTCACTATCGGGGCGGACGAGGATGTTGGCCTTCTTGAGGTCCTCGGCGATGGCAGCGCCTTGTTCGAGAGCCTTCATCTTGATGGTGGTGGCATCCATGGCGGGATAGGGCACGCCGAGCTGCGTGAGGACGGCGATCTTTTTGGGGAGGGCGTTTTGATCGAAGGGCTTGTCCTTGAGGTGAGTGTAGGAGGGCATGTTGGACTGCGGGGACATGGAACGTGGGTCCATCATGTGCTCGTAGTGCCAGGAGTTTGGCCGGGCACCACCTTCGCGGGCGAGATCGGGACCGGTGCGCTTGGAACCCCATTGATAAGGATGATCATAGATGCTTTCGCCGAGGCGTGAGTATTCACCGTAGCGCATCACATCGGGAACGAGGGTGCGGATCATCTGCGAGTGGCAGTTGTAGCAGCCTTCGGCGACGTAGATGTCACGTCCAGCGAGTTCGAGGGGCTCATAGAGCTTCTGAATGCGGTCCTCCATGTTCTTGGCCGTGTTGACGGTGATGGTGGGGATGAGCTGGATGAGGCCGCCGATGACCACCGCCACGAAGGTAAGGATGGTGAAGGGCAGATAGTTGTGCAGAAGCTTCTCATACCAGAAGGACCAGTTTTGATGCGCCTTCTGGAAGCGCTTTACGGCCATGAAGGCGAAGATGCAGGCGCACACGAGCGAGGCGACATCGGCACCACGAGGTAGGAAGAGCCAGCCGAAGATCAGGATGAGGCCACCAATGGAGTAGGTGAGCGGGTCGTTATAGAAGGTCTCGCCGAGGCCCATGACCTGACTGCTATCACGCTGGATGAGGGCGACCTCCCGAACCTCGTTGGTGGCCTTGCCGGAGCGGATGGTCTTCCAAAGATTGATGCACATCACGAGCCAGCCGACGAGGAACATGGCACCGCCGATGACACGCAGGCCCATGAGCGGGCGGATGGCCTGGAGGGTATCGAGGAAGGTGTTCTTCAGCGCGAGTCCATCCGCGGTGACCTGATTGAGCATGAGGCCCTGCATGATGCCGCTGATCCACATGGCGACGACGTAAAGTAAGATGCCAAAGGTGCCGATCCAGAAGTGGAAATTCGCCATCGGAACGGAGTAGAGCTTCGTATTCCAGAGGCGCGGAGCCAGCCAGTAGAAGAGACCAGCGGCCATGAAGCCATTCCAGCCAAGAGCACCGCTGTGAACGTGGCCGATGGTCCAATCCGAGTAGTGGGAGAGGGCATTGACGGCACGGATGGAGAGAAGCGGGCCTTCAAAGGTGGACATGCCGTAGAAGGTGACGGCGGCGATGAAGAACTTGATCACGGGGTCCGTGCGGAGCTTGTCCCAAGCACCGCGGAGGGTGAGGAGGCCATTGAGCATGCCACCCCAAGAAGGTGCCCAGAGCATGAGGCTGAAGAACATGCCGAGCATTTGCAGCCACTTTGGCAGGGCGGTGTTCAGCAGGTGATGCGGACCGGCCCAGATGTAGAGGAAGACGAGGGACCAGAAGTGAACAATGGAGAGGCGATACGAATACACCGGACGTTCCGCCGCTTTCGGCAGGAAGTAGTACATGATGCCGAGGATCGGCGTGGTGAGGAAGAAGGCGACGGCGTTATGCCCATACCACCACTGCACGAGGCCATCCTGCACGCCGGCAAAGATGCCGTAGCTGTGCGTGAGGCTGGTGGGGATGGAGAGGTGGTTGACGATGTAGAGCATCGCCACGGTGATGATGGTGGAGATGTAGAACCAAAGAGCCACATACAGCGTGGGCTCGTTCCGCTTGTGCAGCGTGATGAAGAAATTGATGGCGAAGACGACCCAGATGACGGCCACGGCGATATTGATGGGCCAGATGAGTTCGGCGTATTCTTTACCGCGTGAGAAGCCAAGTGGCAGCGTGATGGCCGCGGCTACGATGATGAGCTGCCAGCCCCAAAAGTGGATGGCTGAGAGCGTGTCATTGCCCATGCGCACCTTGCAAAGGCGTTGCGTGGAATAATAGACGCCCGCGAACATCATGTTTCCCACGAAGGCAAAGATGGCCGCGTTGGTGTGCAGCGGCCGGAGGCGACCGAAGGTGAGGAACTCCGCCAGATTGAGCTGATGGAAGTTAAGCTGCAGGGCGATGAACACGCCGGCGAGCATGGCAACGACGCCGAAAATGATCGAAGCCAGCATGAACTGGCGGACGACCTTGTCGTTGAACTCAATGGGTACTTTAGTGGCGGATGTGCTGGTCATGGGAATCGGTTCGGGTGAAATTCACGGCGGGAAGGCCTGCTCCATCATCGAGCGGCAGCAGCGCCACCTGCTCCAGGCTGCCGCGCCGCTTTTGCAGGCGCTCAGCCAGAAACAACGCCGCAAATAAAACGGCGAACATCAGGCTGACGAAGATGGTGACGGCAAAAACTTCCATGGCGCGTGTGGAGAGTCGGAAAACCTCTCACTGCGGCACTATGCCGCGCCCATTTTTTACTGCTCCACCATGCTTGCCGGAGACAGACCACATCTTGCGTTGCCCATGCAACAAAGCGCAAGATTCGCGTCATGCGGACAAGATCAGGAATGACACGGAC
>JBEIGR010000348.1:0-6177 GCA_040381795.1 Verrucomicrobiaceae bacterium
GTCTTTTCGGGGCTGCGGTAGGTGAGGGTCCAGGCGATGGATTTGCGATCCTTGGCCATCTTTTGGCCGGTGGGGTCGGTGAAGACGTCGAAGACTTCGCTGGCGATGAAGAGGGGCTCTTTCTGGCTGGCGAAGAACGTGGCGACTTTGGCGTGGGGGAGGTCGGCGGGGACTTCCATGGCGACGTCGCGGGTCATGCTGGGGAAACGGGGGAGTTCCTCGAATTTTGCGGGGCCGGTGCTGCCTTGGCGGAGGGCGCTGAGGAGCAACTCGGCGACATAGACGGGATGACGGGCGCTGATGTCGCGAGCACGCGAGGGATGCAGTTGGGCGATCCAGCCGAGGTTGCGATTGCCGGCGCGGAGTTCGCTGGTGAGCAGGAAGTTCGCGGGGGATTCTTTGACGGCTTTCGGCTCGATGCTGACGCGGCTGAGGCCGGGCAGGTTTTGGATGATGCCCATCAGCTCATGGATGTCGGCCGCCTGTGGGGCGCGGGCGTGCCAGCTCGATGGGCTGACGGGGCCGCTGATGAGGATGGCGAGGCGTTCTTCTTCGCGGCTGCCACCGTTCGGGAGCTTGAGGAAGACGCGTCCGAGCTCGAAGAAGCGCAGGCGGTCGGCACCTTGGCGGATGTTCAGCGCGGCGGTGGCGATGAGGCCGGGGATGATGCTGGGGCGCAGCGTGGTGTGATCTTCACTGAGCGGATTCTTCACGGCGACGCCGGTGCCGCCGCCGAGGGTGTCGGCGAGTTGAGCTTCGGCGACGAGGCGCAGCGTTTGCGCTTCAAAGCAGCCGCGATTGACCAAGGCCTGACGAATCGTCATGGCGAAGTCGTAAGCGCGATCCGTGGCATCGCTCGGCACGGCGACGGCGGTCATTTTCGACGGGACGCGGTCGAGACCGATGACGCGGGCGATTTCCTCGATGAGATCGACGGGGCGCTGCAAATCGGCGCGATAGCTGGGGACGGTCCAGCGGCCGTTTTGATGCGTGAGGCCGAGTTTGGTCAAAATGGAGCGGATTTCGTCGCTGGAGAGATCCGGCGTGCCGAGGAGCTTGCGAGCGCGGTCGTCGTCGAGCGTGATTTCGGACGTTAAGACGGGCGTTTCGCCTGCGACGAGCAAAACGTCGTCCGCAGTGCCTCCGGCGATTTCGAGGATGAGCTTCGTGGCGAATTCGGAGGCACCCTGGACTTGCTGCGGGTCGATGCCGCGCTCGAAACGGTAGCTGCTGTCGCTGCTGAGGCCGAGTCGGCGGGAGGTGCGGCGAATGTTGGAAGGTGTGAACCAACCGGCTTCGAGGAGCACGTTGGTGGTGGCTTCGGTGACGCCGGTTTCCTCGCCGCCCATGACGCCCGCGATGGCGACGGCGCGTTTTTGATCGGCGATGACGAGGTCGTCGGCCTTAAGCGTGTAGGTCTGGCCGTCGAGCGCGAGCATTTGCTCAGCTTCGCTCGCGTTGCGCACGACGATGGAGCCGCTGAGCTTGTCGAGGTCAAAGCAGTGCAGCGACTGGCCCATCTCCATCATGACGTAGTTCGTGATGTCCACGATGCTGTTGATGGGACGCAGACCGATGCTTTCGAGGCGACGACGCAACCACTCGGGGCTGGGGCCGACTTTGACGCCTTTGATGAGGCGGGCGGTGTAGAGCGGGCAAGCGTCATTGGCTTCCAGCTTGATGTCGGAGCCCGTGGTTTTCGTTTTCGCAGAGGTGTAGTCGCGCTGGCCTTTGAGCGGGATGCCGGTGAGGGCGCTGAGTTCGCGGGCGAGGCCGAGGTGGCTGAGCAGATCGGGGCGATTTGGCGTGATCTCGAGATCGAAGAGCACGTCGGACGGATTGAGCTGATTGAAGGGCGTGCCGACGGGCGAATCGGCGGCCATGATGAGCAAACCGGCGTGATCGTCGCCGAGGCCGAGCTCTTTGCCGCTGCACATCATGCCCAGGCTCGCCACGTCGCGGAGTTTGCCTTCTTTGATGGTGAATCCGCCGGGCAAAACGGCTCCAGGGAGTGCGAGCGGCACTTTGTCGCCCGCTTTGAAGTTCTTCGCGCCGCAAACGATCTGGCGAATGCCGGTGCCGTCGTTCACTTGGCAGACGCTGAGTTTGTCGGCATTCGGGTGCTGCACAAAGGACTCGATCTGCGCCACGACGACCTTGTCGGTGGTCACGCCGCGTTCTTCGATGCCTTCGACCTCGACACCGGCGAAAGTTAACAAGTCAGACAATTGAGCGACAGAATACGAACTCAGATCGAGGTGAGTGGAGAGCCAGGAGAGGGAGACTTGCATAGCTGGAAAGGGGGCGGTGAGACGTTCAGATTTGCCGCAGAGGGGCGGAGGAGCAGAGAGGGCAGAGTTTTTAAAGTCTCTGCGACCTCTGCCTCTTTGCTTCTATGCGGTGAAATCGAGTGTCCATGACGTGTGTTAAGCGGCGAACTGCTGGAGGAAGCGGACGTCGTTGTCGATGAGGTGACGGATGTCGGTGATGCTGTGGAGGATCATCGCGAGGCGGTCGAGGCCGAGGCCGAAGGCGAAGCCGGTGGTGGTTTCGGGATCGAAGAGGGTGTCGCCACGCGCTTTGTTGATGGCTTCAAAGACGGCGGGATCGACCATGCCGCAGCCGGCGATTTCGATCCAGCGGGCGTCCTTGCCTTTGGCTTCGAGTTTCACGTCGATCTCGAAGCTGGGCTCCGTGAAGGGGAAGAAGTGCGGGCGGAAGCGCACGGCGGTGTTCGGGCCGAAAATCTCGCGGAAGAAGGCTTCCAGCGTGCCTTTGAGATCGGCGAGGCTCACGTCGTTGGAGACGTAGAGGCCTTCGAGCTGGTTGAAGACGCTTAGGTGCGTGGCGTCGATCTCATCACGGCGATACGCGGCTCCGGGCGCGATGATGCGGATCGGCAGTGATTTCGCGGCTTCCATGGTGCGAATCTGCACGCTGGAGGTGTGGGTGCGGAGCAGGCGGCCATCGGGGAGGTAGAAGGTGTCCTTCTCGTTACGGGCGGGGTGATCGGCGGGCGTGTTGAGAGCATCAAAGCAGTGCCACTCGGTTTCGATCTCCGGTCCTTCGGCCAAAATGAAGCCGAGACGACGCAGTGTGCGGATGGCGAGGTCACGGATCTGCGTGAGCGGATGCAAAGCGCCGTTTCCAGTGCCCGGGCGGCCTGGAAGCGTGATGTCGATGCCTTCCACGGCTTTGGCATCGAGCGCGGCCTGCAGCGCGAGCTTCTTCGATTCGATGCCGTCGGTGATGGCTGTGCGCACGCCGTTGAGTTTGGCACCGACTTCCTTCTTTTGATCGACGGGCACGTCCCGCATGTTTTGGCTCAGCGCGGTGACGCTGCCTTTTTTGCCGAGGAAGTTCACGCGAACGGCTTCGAGCGTGGTTTCATCCTGCGCGGCAGCGAGCGCGGCGAGGGCGTCGGTTTTGAGGGAATCGAGTTGGGAGAGCATGAGGAAGAAGAAAGGAGAGAAAAAGAAAACAGCCGGGACGTAGAGCGTCCCGGCTGCGGTGCAAATGGTGGAGGAATCTGCGGAGTTACGCTTTCGGGGCAGCGGCGGCCTTCTGTTCGAGAGCGGCCTTGGCCTGCTGGACGAGGGCTTCGATGGCAGCGGCGTCCTTGATGGCGAGGTCGGAAAGGACTTTGCGATCGAGGGTGATACCGGCGGCTTTGAGCCCCTCCATAAATCGGGAGTAGCTCAGGCCGAGGGGGCGGGTGGCGGCGTTGATGCGCTGGACCCAGAGGTTGCGGAAGCTGCGCTTCTTGGCCTTGCGGTCGCGGGTGGCGTAGGTTTCGGCCTTGCGGACGGCGTCCTTGGCGTAGCGGAAGTGCGTGCTGCGAAATCCGCGGAATCCTTTGGCTTTTGCCAGCACGCGCTTGCGGCGCTTCCTGCTGGCGGGGGCGTTGGTGGCTCTTGGCATGTTACTTTATCTGTGATCAGGCTGTTGTTAGGGTAGCGATGGTCTGCCTCACCTGTTCGAAGATCCCGGTGGGGATCAGGCAGATTCATCGTGGTCCTGATTTCAGGACCGTGTAGTTATCTTAGCGATGGGAGAACGGCATGTTCGCCTTGATGGCTTTGACATCTACTTCCGCCACGAGGGCGACTTTACCGAGGTTGCGTTTCCGTTTACGGCTCTTGTTCTGCAGGATATGGCGCTTGCCTTGTTTACGGCGCAGCACCTTACCCGTGGCAGTTATTTTGAACCGCTTGGAATAAGCTTTCCTCGTCTTGGCGATACCGGCATTTTTGGACATAGGGGCGCGGATGCTAGATGAGAAGTCCAATGTGGCAAGGTGAATTTTGACATCGGTGAAAAGCATGGAACGTGAGGCAGGTGGCATAGAGTCAGAAGAGTAGGGCGAAGGGCATAGAGTTGTCCCAGCAGTCATTGAGGTCATTCACCTCATTGAAGCCGCTCACGCTCTTCCTTTGGTTTTTCCCTCCATCCCTCCGAGCCTCGAAACTCCGCATTCTCATTTTTGACATTCAAAAGGTAGGTTTCTCCGAAAAATTAGATTTACTTAACTATCTGGACTCGCTAAATGGATCGAAATTTCGCGGAAAACACCATGATCGCCACTCCCCACTCTTCTGCCGCTCCCGATGCGGCTCTCGCCTCGCTCGAACAAGCGCTGGAGCAGATTAAGGAAGCAAATTTCTACCTGCGGACATCCCTTGATCAGGTCGCCGAGGGCCTCATGATCGTCGAGACTAGTGTTACCGATCCGAAAATCGGTCCTCCAATTATTTACGGGAATTCGCAGGCAGTCATGATGTCCCGCGCAAAGCCGGAAACCGGCCTTCGCGGCATGGGCCTAGCTGAAATGGCTGCCAGCGAGGCTGATGCAGCAAATATCATGGACTGCCTCGGCAAAGCCATTGCCAATGCTGGAGCGGCGGATTGCGAAGCCTCGCTGCAATGGCTCGGCGGCTCTGGCTCCACGCCCTGCCACTGGCGTGTGCGGCCTGTTTTCACGGACATGGGCAAGCTGCTCAAATTCATCGTGCTCGTGAAGCCTCTCACCGAGATGACCGTCGCTGCGAAAGCACCTGCCGTCGATGATCTCGACGCACAATCTGACCAACTTCGAAAAGAAAACCTCGCGGCTCTGGCACAAGGCATCACGCACGACGTGAACAACCTCATCGGTCCCGCCATCACTCGGCTTTCTGCTCTACTTCCTCAGCTCGATGGTAATTCCGCCCTCGGCCGGGAGCTTCAACTCATCTTTGCCGGCCTGAAGCGTGCCAAGCAATTCACCTCGCAGGTCGTCAACGCCTCGAAGGCCAAGCCGAAGCCGAAAGAGCCTACCGATGTGGCCACGGTCATGCGTGATTCTGTCGAGTTCGCAGGAGCCGGATCGAATGTTCAGGTCCGGATGCTTGCCTCTGAGGACCTCCGCCTTGCCATCGCAGATCCAGTCAAACTCAGCCAGGTGCTACAAAACCTCGTCTTCAACGGCATCCAGGCCATGCCCTGCGGCGGTTACATGGATGTCGAAGCCAAAAACGTGGCTATCCCCGCCAGCGGTGATGGGCAACTTTGCGCCGGACTCCACGTCGAGATCACCGTGCGGGATCGCGGCTGCGGCATCGAGCCGGAGAACCTCAAAAAGCTCTTCCGTGAGTCCTTCACCACCAAAGCCGATGGCAACGGCATCGGTCTCACCACCTGCAAACGCTTCATCGACGAGATGGGCGGCGACATCCGCGTCTCCTCCACGCCCAATATCGGCACCGAGTTCCGCGTCATCCTCCGTGCGGCGGATGATTCGGCTGCGGCCAAGCCTGCCGCACTTGCTGACAACGCCCCCGTGCCTCTCAAGCATGGCAAAGGCACCGTGCTGATTGTCGATGATGAGGACGATCTCCGCCGCGTGGCCCAGATGATCCTCAAACGCTGCGGCTACGACTGCGTGGAGTGCGACAACGGCCAAGACGCGATCAAAATCTACCAAAGCCTCTACCGCACCGGCACGCCGCCCGATGTCGTCCTGATGGACCTCACGCTTCGCGGCGGCATGAACGGCACCGAGACCGCTACCGAGATCCTCGCGCTCGACCGCGATGCCCGCATCGTCTGCACCAGCGGCAGCGTGACGCAGGAGGTGCAGATGGTGTTCCTAGAGCGCGGCTTCGTCGGTGTGCTGCCAAAGCCCTACGAAGCGGGCGA
>JBEIGR010000349.1:0-6164 GCA_040381795.1 Verrucomicrobiaceae bacterium
CGCCGCGAACTTCGATCTCGGCGATCCTCAGGCCACCGATCCCATCGACCGCCTCAGCAGCCGTCCAGACTTCGCCGTGGGCCTCGGCACCTGGCATTGGCGCAAGCCGGAGAACCCATTTGTCTTCAAGCCGAACTCACCGCCCGTTTTTCTCGTCCACGCCACCACCGACAAGCCCGTCGAGATCGCCACCAACATCATCGCCGACCTGAAAAAGCTCGGCGTCCCCGCCCGCCTCGATCTCCACGAAGAAGGCGGCCACGGCGTCGGCAACCTCATCCCCACCCGAGTGAAACACAACTTCCCCGGCGCGCAATGGCCGAAGGTGCTCGTGGAGTGGCTGGGGAGCTTGGGGAAGGGCTTCTGAATTCAGAAGGCTTTATTGGCAGAAGAATGAAGGCAGGAGAATAAAATTCATTCTTCTGCCTTCATTCTCCTTCCAGTCGGTTTGGACGATACCCGGCAAAGGCTTCGAGCGGCGCGTCAAAATCATCAGCCAGCTTGATGCCGGGCACCGAGCCAAACCTAGGGCGCGTCGTCGGGGCCGCAGGCGATTCATCCTTCGCCTTCGACTTGAGAAAGCGAAGGTAATGCAACACCTCGCGCAGCAGCGGTTCCGGCTGCTGGAAAAGTCGGAGATGACGAGTTGCCGGATCGACACGCAGAAGCTTTATCGCATCCCAAACCGCCAGCCAAGCCCGCGTTCAAACCTGGAGAAGCGTGGCAAGACCCAAGGAAAGGCGCTTTGGAAGCGCCTCTGGGCGGTTGCAAATCGCCCATCCTTGAAGGAAAGCGCACCGCGAGAGTTTAAGAAGGCGCAAAAGCCCTGAAAAAACAGTTCCGCATCGCATCAAGCAATAGCTGACTAAGAACCACCAAGTGAACCACCGATGAAAGCCGAGATCACCAATGCACTGATCCGCTGCACAAGAGAAGGTCGCCTCGCTCAAGAAGCGTTTGAGCTTGTGAGGGAAGATTTGAATCTTTGGGTGCGTGAGCTTCCAGACACATTGGAGGAGATTGCCCGAGACCTTTCGAGAATTTGTCCGCTTCTTAAAACACTGGGGCCAGATAGTTCAGACTACACGCTGCACATCGCAGCTCGGATTGATGAGCTGCACCCACTGGTCTTGCCTCCAGCAATCACGCAAATCGCTGGCGACTGTGGGTTTACGATCGAGTTGATCGGCAGTCCAAGGTAACTGGGACCGATTTTCTGTTGATGGCCCGCAGCAAAGACCCACCCCACATCCCGCGTTTCATGTCCCCACATGAAACCGCTCCTCGCGCTCTTCCTCTCCCTCACTGCCGCAACGGCCGCGGACCTGACATTGCTCGACGCGGGGAAATCGGACTACCAGATCGTTTTGCCGGATGCGCTGCCTTCACCGGCTTTGGACGACAGTCTCGTGCAGACGGCGCGGTTGCTCCAAACGGCGTTTTTGGCTAACAAGGCCGAGGTCGCGGTCGTGCGGGAAAAGGAGCGGGATGCGGCGAAACCGGCGTTGATGCTCGGGAACACGCAGTTCGCGCAGAAGAACGGCCTCGAGGTGACGAAGCTGCGGGATTGGAGCTTTGTGCATCGGGTGGTGGGCAAGGATGTGATCATCGCGGGGCATGATCATCCCTCGAAGGCACCGACGGACAACAAGCGCAGGCCGAACTGGGATCGCGTGGGCACGGCGAAGGCGGCGGTGGACTTTGCGCGGCAGTTCATGGGCGTGCGCTATTTGTATCCCGATCTGCCGGGCTACACGCCGGTGAGCGGCGCGGCGAAGATCGACCTGCTGGCGTCGCCCGCGATCGAGTTTCTGCCGATGAAGACGATGACGGTGCCGGAGTCGCTGAATGTGACCACCACGCCGCTGCTGCGGGTGAACACGGCGCATCCGGCGGGCGCGTCGTTTTACGATCTCGCGCACAATCGCTTCCCGCGCGTGGACGAGCAGTTCGGTGGGCACACGTGGGAGCGGGCGGTGCCGGCGGAGTTGTCTGCGGAGCATCCAGAATACTTCGCGCTGATCAGCGGCTCGCGTTTGAAGCCGGAGGGCAACGGGCAGTATTGCCTGTCGAATCCCGACGTGCAGGAGCGCATCTACCGCGATCTCGCGGGCTTCTTCGACAAAGGCTACGACAGCGTCGATCTCGGCCAGCCGGACGGTTTCCGCGAGTGCCAGTGCGAGAAGTGTGACGCGCTCCACGGCACGGGCAAAGACTGGTCGGAGAAGATCTGGATCTTCCACCGCGATGTCGCGCGACGTTTGGAAAAGTCGCATCCGGGCAAGCAGGTGACGATGATGAGCTACATCCTCACCGCCGCGCCGCCGAAGACCTTCAAAGCCTTCCCCGCGAACACCTGCATCATGCTCACCGGCACGAACGAGGAGGACATCGCCCCGTGGCGTGGCATCGACGTGCCGCGCGGCTTCACCGGCTACGTTTACAACTGGTGCCCGAACCTCGGCACGCGCTACACGCCGATGCGCACGCCCGGCTACATCGAGCAGCAGGTGCAACGGCTCGCCGTGAACCGCATTCAGTCGCTCTACCGCGACGGCCCCGGCCAGCTCTTCGGCCTCGAAGGGCCGGTTTACTACACGATGGGCCGCATGTTTGACGATCCGCCGAACAACCACGCGAAGGATCTCGTGCCGGAGTTTTGCGAGGCTGCGTTTCAAAACAAGAGCATCGCCTTCTACATGCGTGCCTTTTACGACGAACTCTACAACGCCATCGCGCTCTACTCAGATCACCTCGGCACGCGGAATGACGTGTGGACCTTCAAAGCGCTGCCCACCGATGCTCGCGGACGCAAAACGGTCACCGATCCCTTTCAGCTCATCGCCTTCCTCTACACACCGCGCGTGCTTGCCGCGATGGAGGCGCACCTCGCGCAGTCCGAGAAGCTCGCCACCACGCCGAAGGTGAAGACACGTCTCGCGCTCGTGCGCACCGAATTCGATTACTTGAAGCACTTCGCGAAGGTCGTGCACCTGCATCAGGCCTATCAAATGCTGCCCGACGCCGGCTCGCTGCATCGCCTGCTCGATGCCATCGACGCGCGAAACGCCTTCATCGCCACGCTTTACGTCAAAGGGCATCAAAAGGAGTGGAATCACCTATTGTTCCCCTTTCCCGGCCACGACGCCAAGCACCTCCAACTCGCCCACGACGGCTACCAGGAGCCCTACGCCAGCACTTGCTTCAATTGGGACACCAAGGCCATGCGCAACGCCCCGCCCATGGGCCTCAAGAAGCTCACCATCGCCAAAACGACCGCCAAACTCACGCTCGACAGCCCCGAGTGGCAAAACGCCACCGCGCACGCCCTCACGCTCCTCCCGCCGCTGCACACACTGCCGCGCAACACGACCATCCGCCTCCTCTACGACGACAAAGCCCTCCACCTCCGCGCCGAGGCCGAACTCGGCGACACGACCACCTTCACCGCCTTCAACCGCGACCGCGTCCTCACCAACCAAGAAGCCATCGACTTCTACCTCGCCCCCAATCCCGCCCAACCACTCTTCTACCGACTCACCCAAGGCGCGAACGCCGCCAGCAAATACGACGCCCTCAACGGCCGCATCACCGACGTCATGGACCCCCGCCACGGCAAAGACGACCCCACCTGGAACGGCGACTGGACCAGCGAAACCCGCGTCGATGCGAAAACCAAACGCTGGCATGCGCATCTCGTGATTCCCTTCAAAACCCTCGGCGTCGAACCACCCACCAAAGGCATCACCTGGAAAGCCAACTTCGGCCGCAACCACGCCCTGCCCCGCGAAGTCATCGACCGCGCGATCTGGTCGTCATCGCTCACCAGCACGAGCATGGATGACACAGCGGTGATGGGCGAGATCGTGTTTGAGTGATCAAGGAAGGGCGGTTTGTAACCGCCCAGGCGCTTGAAAAGCGCCTCTCCTTGTCTCCGTGTCGCAAAACGACACTCCACCCGTCGTAGTTGATGCACGCATGAAACACCTGCTTTTCCTCCTTCTCGCCCTCACCGCCCACGCGCAGGTCATCGACGGCAAGTTTCCCGTCGTCTCGAATCTCAAAGCTGGCGCGGCGAAGGTGGACATCACACCGGCGGAGGTGAAGGACATCACGGTGGCCGGACACACGCGGGTGGTGAATGGCGTGCGTGATCCCCTGCGCGCGGGTGTGCTCGTTTTGGACGATGGCGAGACAAAGGCGGCCATCGTCACCATGGATGTCATCGGCGCGTGGGAGGACATGGTGGCGCTGGCGCGGGCGGCGATTGAAAAAGAGACCGGCGTGCCCGCGGCGAACATCATGATCTGCGCCTCGCACAATCATTCCGGTCCCGGTTGGGTGGAAAACATGCGCTGGGCCTCGGATGTGATCAAAAAGCTCACCGCCGCCGCCAAAGAAGCCGCCGCAAACATGCGCCCGACGAGCATCGGCCTCGCGGAGGATCGCATCAGCTTCAGCATCAACCGCCGCAAGACCATCGACGGCCGCGCGGTGGTGCGCCTGAACCCCGACGGACCAAACGACACCCGCGTGAAGGTGCTGCGCTTCGACGACGGCCAGTCGCTCACACCGGTGGCCATCCTCATGCACGCGCTCTGCCATCCCTGCTTCTTCACCTGGGGCGACAAAGGCTCGCAACCTCACCCGAAAGGCTTTCCCATGATGACCGCCGACTTTCCCGGCGAGGCGCAGACTTTTGTCGAGTCGATCTACGGCGGCAAAACGGCCTCGATGTTCATCCAAGGCTGCGCTGGCGACATCCGGCCGAATTTGCCCGGCTATCCGTATCGCTGCGCGGACGAGGCCGACATCCAATGGGCCGGTCGCGACCTCGGTGGCGCCGTCGTGCGTGCGGCGGCCTTCAGCCTCACGCGCGAGCAACTCGCCAAACGCGCCACTTACTATCCCATCCGCGTCGCCAGCGAAGTCATCGAGCTTCCCGGCAAAGAACAGCCGATCAAAGCCGAACTCATGGCGATGAAGATCGGCCCCTACCTGCTCCTCACCATGCCCGGCGAGCCGATGGTCGAATACGGCTTCAAACTCGAACAAGCCATCACCGACCGCGCCACGCCGGTCATCATCGGTTACGCCAACGGCAACATCGGCTACATCGCCACCGCCGAAGCGCACAAAGTCGGCGGCTACGAGCCCAACCTCTCCAAACTGAAACCCGAAGCCGAGGCCCTCATTTTGAAAAAGCTCGGCGAACTCGCCGATCGCGTCGTCGGCGATGTCTTCGCGTCGTTCTCGAAGCATCCGAAGGACCTGCAGAAGCGCGAGGCGGAAGAAAAAGCCCGCCTTCAACCATCCCCAGCCAAACCATGACCACCACCGACGACCAAGCACGCCGCGCCTACTGGGCAGAGCAGATGGAAGCAGGCTATGCCATCGTGCAGAAGCTGATCGAATTCCCCGTGAATGAATGCGGCGAGCGCTTTGCCTCGATCCCAGATGCCGCAGCCGATGCTGGCGTGGAAATGCTGTTCTCCACCTCGAAGATCGCCGGTGATCTGGACCGTGTTTACTTCCTGCGAGAGAGCCTGGTGCGCGATGTCATCACCATCGGGCGCGAGATGAATGAGCGCGGCTGGATTCTGAAGATCGAGGATGGTTTTCGCTCGCTCGACATGCAGCGGCAGCTCGTGCGGAAGCCGTCGGTCTTCGACAACGTGCTCAAAAAGACGATGTGGGAACTCGGCGGGCAGATGCCGACGCCGGAGATGATGTTTCGCCGCGCCATCGTGCTCACGGCGAACATGCCGAAGATCGGCGCGCACATGTCCGGCTCCGCCATCGACATCTCAGTGTTTCGTCGCGATGACGGCACGGAAGTGTGGCGCGGTTACCCGTATCTCGAAATGAGCGAGCACACGCCCATGCGCTCGCCCTTTGTCGCTCCTGAACATGTCGCCACGCGTCTCGATATCTGCGCGATGATGGAGAAGCACGGCTTCATCCACTTCCCCTTCGAGTTCTGGCACTTCGACAAGGACGACGCCGGCATGCACATCCTCACCGGCAATCCCGCGCCCTGCCGCTTCGGCCCCGTGAACTGGGACCCGCGCACGAATGAGGTCACACCCGTCGAAAACCCGCTCGATCTGCTCAATCCGCTGCCGGTGATCGAAAAAGAGATCGCAGCCGCTCTCGAGCGGGTC
>JBEIGR010000350.1:0-6148 GCA_040381795.1 Verrucomicrobiaceae bacterium
CGTCGTGGCCAGCAGCAGCAGGCCGCAGACGTACCATTTCCAGAAGTGAGGGAGGGTGGGCGGCATGAGAGGGAGGATAGTTGAAGTATCGGACGACAAGCTACGTTACCCCACACCTCTGCCTATGTTCCGTTCGATCTTTTTTCTCGCTGTCTTCACCACCTCGCTCTTTGCGGCGAAGCCAAACGTCTTGTTCATCGCCATCGACGATCAAAACGACTGGATCGGCCATCTCGGCGGTCATGCGATGGCGAAGACGCCGAACCTCGACAAGCTGGCCGCTCGCGGCACGACCTTCACCAATGCGCATTGCAACATGCCGCTGTGCAATCCCTCCCGCACCAGCCTGCTCCTCGGCCTGCGCCCGACCACGACGGGCATTTACGGCCTCTCGCCATGGTTTCGCACGCTACCGCAGTGGAAGGAGCGGGTGGCTTTGCCGCAGCATTTTGAAAATCACGGCTATCTCACCGCTGCCACGGGCAAGATCTACCATGGCGGCACCGGCGGTGGTGGAGGCGGTGCGGGCAAAGGAAAGGGCAAAAACGCCGCGAAAAAGGCAACCGATGCGAAACCCGAGTTCATGCTCACCGCGCCGTATGGTGGCGTGGGCACCAAACCGCCGCAAAAGCTCGTCCCGCCCGCACCGATGGGCAATCATCCCGCGATGGATTGGGGTGTGTGGCCGCTCGACAACGACGACACTGGCAAAGGCGATTACCAAGTGGCCTCGTGGGCGGCGGAGCAGATCAAGAAGGCACCGAAGGAACAGCCCTTCTTCATCGCCGCCGGTTTCTTCCTCCCGCATGTGCCTTGCTACGCCACGCAGAAGTGGTTCGACCTCTATCCCGATGACGACAGCGTGCTGCCGAAGATCATCGAGAACGACCGGGCCGATACACCACGCTTCTCGTGGTACCTCCATTGGGAACTGCCGGAGCCGCGTTTGAAATGGCTGAAGGAGAACAACCAGTGGCGCAACCTCGTCCGCAGCTACCTGGCCTGCACGAGCTTCACCGATGCGCAGATCGGCCGCCTGCTCACCGCCCTCGACGAGTCTGGTCATCGCGATGACACCATCGTCGTGGTGTGGGGGGATCATGGCTGGCATCTCGGTGAAAAGGAGATCACTGGCAAAAACACGCTTTGGGATCGCGGCACGAAGGTCCCGCTCGTCTTTGCCGGACCCGGCGTCACGCCTGGCCAGCGCTGCAACCAGCCCGCTGAGCTGCTCGACATCTACCCGACGCTCATCGAGCTGGCCGGTTTGACGCAACGCGATGATTTGGAAGGCCTCAGCCTCTCTCCGCAGCTCAAGGATGCCTCCACGAAACGCGAGCGCCCGGCCATCACCAGCCACAACCAAGGGAACCACGGCGTTCGTAGTGAAAAGTGGCGCTACATCGTCTATGCCGATGGCAGCGAGGAGCTCTACGACATGGTCAACGACCCCAACGAATGGACCAATGTGGCCGCTAAGCCTGAAAACGCCGCCATCATTGCCGAGCACAAAAAATGGCTGCCGAAGATCGACGTGCCACCGGCTCCCAACAGCGCCAGCCGCGTGCTTACTTACGACAAAAAGACCGATGAGGCCGTGTGGGAAGGTAAGACCGTGAAACGCGGTGATCCGATCCCGCAGTGACCCGATGGGAGAAATAAAAAAGGCGGGCTGTGAGGCCCGCCTTTTTCGTGAAGCATTCTTTTTGTTAACGGCAGCGATAGAAGGACGTGCTCGCCGGCCAGTAGGCGGGGCGGTACAGATAGCTCCAGCCGCCGTAGTGGCTCATCGGCTGGCCGTAGCTCACGAGCGGGCTGCTGTAGTTGTTGTATCGGCTGTAGCCCGGCTGGTGCCACTGAGAGGTGTAGGGATAGGCATCCCAGGTGGAGCCATAGTAGGGGCGGCCCCAGCCGTAGTTCGAGTAGTAGGGGCGTGCGTGCCGCGTGTGATAGGTGCTGGTGATGTAGGACGAGCGGCGGTAGCTCGGAGAGCACGGATCAAAGCGGGAGTTCGCGAAGAGCCAGCTATTGGCCTGGGTGTTTCGTGTGGCACCCGCCAGAGCGGAACTGAGCAGTGGAGGAGTGGCCTGACGGCGGGCGATGCCGCTGCCGAGGACTCCCGCACCGTAGGGATGGGCGCAAGAGGAGAGGAACAAGCTGCTGCCAGCCAACAGGAGAGCAGCGAGGCGTGAGGTGAGCGTTTTCATGGGCGTCAGGGGTAAGAGACGCGCGTATCGCACCAGAACTCGACCTCTCTGGCAAGTGGGAAGCCGGATGTGAAGAGCACTCTATTTCTACTCAGCCTGCTCGTTATGAAAAATACGCTCAAAAGGCCCAGATCTGGATCGGTGAGCTATCCTTCGGACGCTTCGCGGGATCATTATTCATCATGATCTCAAACTGTCGTGCCCACTCGCGGATGGCGAAGCGGGCCTGCCCGGTAGGAAAGGCTTCCTGCACGGGCAGCACGATGATCGTCTTGGCTTCCTCTTTGTCTGCAAACTCAAACACCGGCTGTTTGCTCTTCGGTTCGATCAGGCGGCCTTCGATGGTGGCGGCGGCACGCTCGGGTTTCCATAGGAGATCACCCACAGCGGGGAAGGTGATCAAATCAATCGTTTCACGAGCGAGGAAGCCGGTAAAAGCACCCGGCTCCCATTCGAGGAGATGCAGATCGAGCGTCATCGCATCCTCCGCCGGCGCATCGACGATTTCATAGCGTGGGGTCTTCGAGTCTTTGAACGCCTTGATGAATCGCTTCTGCGCATAGCTGGCTAGCTCGACGAGCTTTTTCTGCCGCCGCTCATCGCTGAACTCCACTCTGGCGAGGTAGTTCTTCATCGGGCGCACGGCATCAATGCGCACGGAGCTGATGTAGAGCTTCTTCACGGCATCTGCAGCAGTCTGATGTTTCTTGTTGGAGGTCCACCAGTTCCCCAGGAAGGCACTGCGGGAGCGGTCCTCCTTCAATTCACTGCCGTGACTGAGAAAGCTGGAGGGCTTCACGCTTACGGAGGCGAACATGCTCTTCGTCGTCTTGCAGGAGCAGAGGCTCATTGCGGAAAAGGCCAGGAGGAGCAAGCTGGCGCGGTGAATGAGAGTCGGGGCTGCGGCAGGCATCATGGTTGAGAGCAAGAATCGGGGCCATATTCCATTCCGGCAGCCATTTCTACCTCGGAGCGGTCTTTTCACCCAAAAGAATCGTGTGACGGTTTGCGCCCGGAATGCCGGGGTGGTAGCTTTCCTACCTTTTTCGCTCCCCCATGGCCTGGCTCTCCTTCATCGGCACCCTTTTTCTCGTCGTCCTCGTCTTCAATCTCATGATCGTTGTGCATGAGTGGGGCCATTTTCTTGCTGCCCGCTGGCGTGGGCTGAAGATCGACAAATTCTACGTCTGGTTCGGCAAGCCACTGTGGAAGAAGAAGATCAACGGCGTCGAGTACGGCCTCGGCAGCATCCCCTTCGGCGGCTTTGTGGCCCTGCCACAGATGGCCCCCATGGGCGGCCTCGAAGGCGAGGTCGATCAGGAGAATCTCACCCCCATCACCCCGCTGGATAAGGCCATCGTCGCCTTCGCCGGACCGCTTTTCAGCTTCCTGCTCGCCTGCGCCTTCGCGGTGGCCGTGTGGCAATTTGGCAAGCCGCAGAGTGAGATGCACTCCACGACTAGTGTCGGCCACGTTGCCAAAGGCAGTCCGGCGGAGAAAGCGGGCATCCTGGCCGGTGATATCGTCAAAACGGTGGATGGTCATCCAGTGAATCGTTTCGAAGGCCTCGTGGACAGCGTGCGCTGGAGCATGGTGGCCAGTGAGGGCGATACGATCCCCTTTGAAGTCGAGCGAGCTGGGAAAAGCGGATTGTTGAAGTTCGACGTCGATCCGAAAGCCTGGCCGGAGCTCAAGAAAGAGGAAAAAGAAGAGAAAGCCTCCTGGTGGAATGCCATCTTCAAACGCCCCGAACTGCGAGATGTGGGCCTCATGGGCCAGATGACCCCGATGGTGGCCAAGGTCATGCCCAGCAGCCCGGCGGCGGATGCGGGCCTCCAGCCTAGCGACCTCGTCGTTCGTGCCGATGGCAAGTCCCTGCGCAGCATGATTGACCTCGGTGATCACATTCAGGACAAGGCCAACAAAGCGGTGCAACTTGATGTCGAGCGTGACGGCCAGATCATCACGCTCGCTATCACTCCACGTGTGCCGGACAAAAACAACATGAAGGAAGTCGGCGATAAAACCGAATTCCCCATGGTCGGCATCGTGTGGGATGTGGAAGGCAAGCGCACCACCATCAAGCCCGGCCCTTCGCCCGTCGAGCAGGTGAGTGATGCCATGCGCCACATGGGAGCGCTTGTTTCGAAGCTCCTCTCGCCCAAATCCGACCTTAGCCCCGCGCACATGAGCGGCCCCGTCGGAGTCGGCCGCCTCTATTACAAGCTCTTCCAGCACCCGGATGGCTGGCGTCTCGTGTTGTGGTTCAGCGTCGTCTTCAACATCAACCTCGCCATCATGAACATGCTGCCCTTCCCGGTGCTCGATGGTGGGCACATCACCATGGCGGCACTTGAGGCCATCCGCCGCAAGCCACCGCAGGGCCGCCTGCTCGAATACCTGCAAACCGCCTGCGCCCTCATGCTCTTCGGTTTCCTCATCTTCGTGACCGTGAAGGATACGGGTGACTTCTTTGGAGGCGGCAAAAAGAGCGATAGCAAGGGCCTCGAAATCGAATGGCTGCCCAAAGAGAAGCGCACGGCCACGCCTTGAGGTGATTTCATTCCCTTTTCCGCGTCTTCCGTGTATGCCGTAGGCTCATCGAATGCACGCCATGCGCCGCCGAGTCCTCATCCTCGTGGAAAACCTCCCGGTCCCCTTTGACCGGCGGGTTTGGCAGGAAGCCTGTGCGCTGCGGGATGGCGGTTACGAGGTCACCGTCATCTGCCCGCGCATGCGGGGCCACACGCAGGCGGAGGAGGTGCTCGATGGCATTCAAATCTATCGTCACTGGATCGCGGCTGAAGCCCGCACGCCCTTCGGTTTCCTCCTCGAATACGCCAGCGCCCTCCTCGGCGGGTTTTGGCATGCCTGGAAGGCGATGAGCCGTCACGGTCGCTTCGATGTGATCCACCTCTGCAATCCGCCGGACCTGCTTTTCCTCGTGGCTCTGCCCTTCAAACTGCTCTTCGGCACTCGCGTCATCTTCGATGTGCATGACCTCTGCCCGGAGATGTTCGAAGCCAAATTCGGTGCTCGCGGACTGCTCTACCGCGCCGTGCGCCTCGCCGAGCGGGCCACGCTGGCGGTGGCTGATGTCGTCATCGCCACGAATCAAAGCGTGCTCGCCGCTGTGACGCGTCGTGGGCATCTCCAGGCCGATTCCGCCTTCGTCGTCCGCACCGCGCCGAATGCCCTCGATACCGCCGCGCCTCGCGATGAAGCCTTGAAGCGGGGCAAAACGCATCTCATCGGCTACATCGGCGTCATGGGCAGCGCTGATGGCGTCGAGTACCTGCTCAAAGCAGCGCATCACCTCGTGCAGGTGAAAAAAAGAACCGATGTACATTTCCTCCTCATGGGCAGCGGGCCAGAGTATGACGTTCTCTTGCGCCTGCGGGATGAGCTGGGCCTCACGGCGCAGGTCAGCATGCCTGGCCGTGTGAGTGATGCGTTTCTCTGCTCCGCCTTGCAGACGATCGACCTCGGCATCGCCTGCGATCCCATCAATGCTTACAACGACCACTGCACCATGAACAAGGTGCTCGAGTACATGGTCTTCGCGAAGCCCGTCGTCATGTTTGGCACCATCGAGGGTCGCCACAGCGCTGGCGAGGCAGCGGTCTATGTAATGGAAAACGATGCCGTGAAGCTCGCGGAAGCCATTTCGAGCCTCCTCGATGACCCCACGCGTCGCCAGCAGATGGGCCGCGCCGGCTTTGACCGCCTCACCACTGAGCTGAACTGGCAAAAAAGCACCGCCAGCCTTCACGCCGCTTACGAGCGGGCTTTGCGCTAAACCTAAATCCGGGAATGACGACCCACGGAATACACTGAACGCACGGAAAATGAAGGCTGCACCCGTTTCTCTTTACTCACCCAAATGGTGAAAGGCTCTCCATGCTGTAAATGCTTATGATTCCGTGGCTTCCGTGATTTCC
>JBEIGR010000351.1:0-6124 GCA_040381795.1 Verrucomicrobiaceae bacterium
GTCTATCCCGCCTACCTCGTGAGTAAAGAGGAGCCGACGAAGCTGCTGCCGGGCTTTGAGGTGAAGGAGAAATCGCCGCCAATGTGCTTTGTGCATGCCCACGACGATCCGTGGCCTGCCTCTGGAAGTGCTCTGCTCTACCTCGAATACAAAAAGAAGAATCTGCCCGCCGAACTACACATCTATGCCAAGGGCGGTCACGGCTTTGGCATGCGCAAAAATGGCCAGCCGGTCAATGAGTGGCCCGTTCGCGTCGTGGAGTGGATGAAGTCGATGGGCTATTTGGAGCCTTGAGGCTCCTAGAGCTTACATCTTGAAGCGTAGATTATACTGCTGCTCCAACTCCGCATACCGGGCTTCCAAAGCGATGATCTCCAGTGCTGCCAAAGTGCCGGAAGGCGTCACTGGCAAGGCGAGGAACTTTTCCAGCATCTGAATCTTACCCGCCCACTCGCCCCGCATCTGTCCCAACTCGAGGCCTTCGACACGGCCTTCTTGACGGAGTTTTTGGGCGAGGGACATGGCTTCGTGTTGCAGTTTGGGTGACGCGGAAAGGCTACGGGAGATGCTTTCCGCGTCAAGGTTGATATCGATATGCACCGCGTAGAGCAGGCAACGACGGAAGAAATCCTCCCGCAGCAGCAGCGTCACCTCCACGCTGCTTTTGGCGAGCCACTCGAAGAATTCGATGAGCCTCTTCTCCCGTGCGGCTTTCATCAGGCGCAGGATGACCTGCATCTGCGGCTGGGATTCTTCCTTCTCGGGATCGAAGCGGGTGAGATCCAGCAGGGCATGCTGAAAATCGGGCAGGAATCCGCCCAACAGCCCGGCGAGGTCTTCCGGCAGCGCAAAGAGATCACGAAACTGGGTGCTCACTGTCCACCGCTCCGGCCCCTGATGCAGCACATAGGGGATCACAGGCGGTAGTGGCAGGCCGTGCGTCTCGGCGTGATGCCGCAGCACCTCCACCACATAGCAAATGAGGCGCAGGGGCATGAGTGGGTCCACGCTGGTCTGGTGCTCCAGCAGCAGGTGAAGCAGCACATCACGCCCGGCTACCTGCACACGGTAGAGTAGATCGGTGTGGGATTGCTGGAGGTTTTGGCGGACGAAGGAGGCGGGTTGCAGGGAAAGGGTGCTCCAGTCCACAGCGGCGACGATGTCCTTCGGCAGATGGCCTTGGAAGAAGGCGGTGGCGTGTGCCGGATCAGAGAGCATGCAGCGGGCAAAGGCATCATGCGGCTGGGAGGCGAGTTCCTGCTCGAAGTCGTTCATGCGGCCATCGAAGCTCTCGACAGGCTTGTGTCAATCTCACAAGCCCTGGGCTCGCCAGCGTGGTGGAATCAGGCTGCTCCCATTCTTCTCCGCAGAATCCAACGCATGAGAAAACGCGGCATGAGGCGGAAGAGGCTACCAGCCACCTTCACGCCCATGCCGGGAAATACGCAGGATTGACCGCTTTGTAACGCAGTCAGCGCTTCGCTGACGACTTGCGAGGGCAGAATGCGCAGGAGGGCCTGGCCATCGCGATTGGTATCGGTGCCATCGTGGCGTTTGGCGGTCTGGCTGAAGTTCGTGGGCGTGGGGCCGGGGCAGACGCAGGTGACGGTGATGCCGCGTGGGGCCAGCTCGATGGCGAGGGCTTCGGAAAAGCTCGTCACATAGCTTTTCGAGGCCGCATAGACGGCCAGCTCGGGCATCGGCAGCGTGCTGGCGAGCGAGCTGACATTCAAAATGCCTCCACGACCTTCGATTTTCGGCAGCATGGCATGGGTGAGCATGGTGAGCGCCGTGATGTTGAGGTCGATTTGCAGCCGTGTCTTGTCGGCGGGCGAGGAGGCGAAGGGGCCGTAATCACCGAGGCCGGCGTTGTTGATGAGCAAATTGGGCTTGAGGCCGTTTTGATCGAGAAAAGCCATCAGCGAGGCTCTTCCGGCATCGCGGCCGAGATCGGCGGCGAAGCAGGTCACGCGGGCTTTTCGACTGGCGAGGCTTGTTTTGACCTCTTCGAGCACCTCGCCACGACGTGCCACGAGGATGAGTTCGGCGGCGTGAGGGGCGAGTTGACGTGCAAACTCCGCGCCGAGGCCGGAGGAAGCGCCGGTGATGAGGGCGTGGCAGTTTTCGAGAGGGAAACCGTGGTTCATGACGGCCTGCATAGCATTGCCCGGCAAAATCCGCCACATCTCCTGCCTTGCGCGGAGTGCCTGTGCTCGGGAAGTTCGAGCCACCCCCATGCACGAAGCCAAAAACACCCAACGCGCTCTGGTCCGAATCGGTTACGACGGACGCGTCCATAAGCATTTTCGTGGTCCGAATGCGGCGGAGCGTTTCGCCAACGAAGTCCGCGTCCTCAAGGTGCTGGAGGAACGCCAGTGCGACTATGTGCCGCGTGTGATCGAGGCCCATGAAGACCAGCTTTACCTCATCACGACGAACTGCGGGGCCCGTGTCGAGCGCATCAGCGAGGGTAAGGTGAAATCGCTCTTTGATGAGCTGGAGAAAGAGTTCGGCATCCGCCACGATGATCCCTTTGACCGAAACATCACCTACCGGGCCAGCGACGGAAGATTCTGCATCATTGATTTCGAACTCGCCACCATCCTCGACCTGCCTGCGAAACCCGCTTCATGAGCGAACCCAATCCGCCCCAACCACCCAACCACCTTCGATGGTCAGGCATGACGCATCCGGGGAAAGTCCGTGCCAACAACGAGGACACTTTCCTGTGCCTCAACTTTGACTCCCGCGAGCTGCGCTACCTGGGCAAGATCGGCGAGGCCTCACTCGACACGGGGGACTTTGTCTTTGCGGTGAGCGATGGCATGGGCGGGGCCAAATCGGGCGAGTTTGCCAGCAAGATCGCGGCGGAAAAGATCACGCGGCTGCTGCCGCAGAGTTTTAAGCAGACCGCGAATCAAATGGAGGCCGGTCGCGGCGATGTGCTCATCGAATTGATCCACCGCATTCACGAGGAGCTGCTGAAACTCGGCCGCTACTACGATGAATGCCGTGGCATGGGATCCACGCTCAGTCTGGGCTGGTTCACACCGGGCTGGATGCACTTTGCCCATATCGGTGACAGCCGCATTTATTGGCTGCCCAAAGGAGGCAAGCTGCGCCAGATCACCGTGGATCACTCTCATGTCGGCTGGTTGCGTCGTCAGGGGCAGATCAATGAGCGAGAGGCTCGCATGCATCCTCGCAAAAGCATCCTCAGCCAGGTGCTCGGCGCGAATCAGCAGTTCCTGGAGCCGCAGATCGGCTCTGTCGGCTGCGAGAGCGGAGATCGTTTCCTTTTTTGCACCGATGGCGTCATCGACGGCATCTGGGACCATGCTTTGGAAGACATGCTGCCTCTCAGTGATGCCAAAACTATCGTCGAGCACGCCGTGGCCGAATCCGGCCGCGACAATTCGAGCGCGGTGGTGGTGGAGGTGATTTAATTTGCCGCAGTCATGCTTTTCGACGCCCACAATCATCTCCAGGACGAGCGGCTTGATCCGTGGCGGGCGGAGATTGTGGCCGGGATGGCCGACTCTGGGATTGGCGAGATGATCGTGAATGGTTCGTGCGAGGAAGATTGGCCGCAGGTGGCAGAATTGGCTCGGTGGCATACTTGGGTGCGTCCGGCGTTTGGTTTGCATCCGTGGTATGTGAAGGAACGTGGTCCGGAGTGGCTCGAAAAGCTTCGCGGGCATCTCGTGGCGCATCCGCAGGCGGTGGTGGGAGAGGCGGGGCTGGATCGCTGGATCGAAAATCCGGATGTGGAGGCGCAGGTGGCTTGTTTTCGGGCTCAGGTGACTCTCGCGGTCGAATTGGACCGACCGATCACAATTCATTGTTTGCGGGCGTTTGGGCTGCTGGAGGAGGTTTTGAGGTCGATGAAGCTGCCGAGACGAGGTTTTCTGCTGCACTCGTATGGTGGCCCGGCGGAGATGGTGCCGGGGTTTATGCGGTTGGGCGGCTACTTTTCGGTGAGTCCCTACTTTACCCATCCGCGAAAGGCCGCTCAGCTCGCCACCTTTGCCAAAATCCCGCTGGAGCGGCTGCTGGCGGAGACGGATGCGCCGGACATGTGGCCGCCACTGGAGTTGAATCCGCATCCGCTGCCATTGGCGGAGGTGAATCACCCTTTTAATCTCAGCGTGAGCTACGATCTCATCGCGGCGCAGCACGGGATCAGCCGCGAGGAGGCGGAAAAGGTGGTGGCAGGGAACTACCAGCGGCTTTTTGACGATTTGGGTGCTTGAACCGGCCCGCTCCATGCTTCAAGCGCATGGCAGCACCTCCAACCCCACCCCATGCGCAAAACCAAAATCCTTTGTACCCTCGGTCCCGCCACAGAAAGCCCTGAAGTCATCGCGGAATTGATCGCCAAGGGAGCGGATGTGATGCGCCTGAACATGAGCCACGCCTCGCACGACTGGGTGCGCATGGTTTATGCCCGAGTGCGGGAGGCCGCTGCGTCCACCAAGCGTGAAATCGCGGTGCTGATGGATCTCACCGGCCCCAGCATCCGCACCGGCGATGTGGAGCAGCCCTGGCAGCTTCAGGTGGGAGATGTGGTGGAGTTTCGCTGCCGTCCCGAGGCCACGCCGAGCACGCAGTATTCCGTGACGGTGAACTACCCGGACCTCGGCAAGGATTTGAAGACCGGTGACATCATCATGGTGGATGGCGGCATGATTCAGATCAAGGCCACGGAGGTGACGCAGAAGCATGTGACCGGCACGGTGCTGACGAAAGGGGAGATGAAATCCCGCCGCCATATTAACCTGCCCGGCATTCCGGTGCGCCTGCCGCCGCTCACGCAGAAGGATTACGCGGACCTCGATCTTGGCGTGGAGCTGGGGGTGGACTACTTCGCGCTGAGCTTTGCCCGCGAGCCGGGGCACATTCAGCACCTTCAGTTGCTCATCGAGCAGAAGCGCAGCAAGGCCCGCGTCATCGCCAAGATCGAAAACAAGCAGGCGCTCGACAACATCGACGCGCTGGTGGAATCCAGCGGCGGCATCATGATCGCCCGAGGTGATCTGGGCAGCGAAATGCCCATCGAGGACCTGCCTTTGATCCAGCGCCAGATCGTGGAGCGCTGCTCTTATCATGGCCGCAAGGTCATCGTGGCCACGCAGATGCTCGAAAGCATGATCGAGAACCCCGTGCCTACCCGCGCCGAGGTGACGGATATTTTCAACGCGGTCATCGAGCAGGTGGACTGCGTGATGCTCAGCGGTGAGACGAGTGTGGGCCGCTATGCCACGAAGTGCGTGGAGGTGCTCCACACGGTGATCAGCCGCATCGAGAAAAAATATCCCTCCGGGCGATTCGCCAGTGATGCCCCGCTGAAGACTAACAAGCACAAGACCGTCAAGGCCGCTATCGCCCTCGCCAACAGCATCGAAGGCTCCAAGCTGCTCGTTTTCACGCTTCGCGGCGTGATGGCGCATCTGCTGGCGCATCAGCGGCCGGAGTTTGCGCCCATTTTTGCCTTCACCCCGAATTTGCACGTCTCACGCACGCTCGTGACCGCCCGTGGCGTGCATCCCTTTGTGCTCTCCTTCGAAGAGGGAAATCCCGAAAAGAGCATCCGCGAGGCTCTGGACATCCTCCGCCGAGACAGCTTCATCAAACCCGGCGATCCTCTCGTAATCCTCAGCGATGCCCTTTACGACGGCGTGAATGTGGACGCCATCCTCCTGCGGGAGGCATGATGAAGACTTGCAACAGCCGCCTGCTCATGGCGTAGTTTGACCATGCTTTTTCGTTTTGTTCCATTGCTCACGCTCTTCCTGCTGGCCGCCGTTGGCCAGGCGGAGACGCGTTTTTTTGTGAGCACGGCGGGCACACTCTTGGAGGCGGAGCTCATCGCTGTGAACGGCCCCATCGTGGCCCTGCGCAAAAAAGATGATGCCAGCATGCTCAATGTGCCCCGGGCCACGCTTTGCCGGGAGGATCAGGATTACATCGACTTCTGGGCCGCCGCACACCCCGAGATGGCCGCTCAGGCACCGGCGGCCCCCGCACCAGCCGCGCCTGTCACCGGTGGGCCGAAGTTTTCCCTCACCAGCAGCATCCGCAGCGCCAAAAGCAGCCGCGGAGCGGCGGACGGCGGCTATCGCAC
>JBEIGR010000352.1:0-6122 GCA_040381795.1 Verrucomicrobiaceae bacterium
CAAGCTGCACGGGCAGACGAAGGTGCTCGTCTATGCCGGCGGCGAGAGTGATCCGGCCACCGGCGGCCTCATGTGCATCGATCCGAAGAGCGGGAAGCTGCATTCAAGGTTCGCGTGGCGTGACGACGAATACATCCAGGCTATCGGCACCTCACCCTTGGTCATTCCCGAAAAGAATCGCGCCTTCATCACCACCGCCTATCCAAAGGGTCGGCCTCTCGGCGGTGTGATGGTGGAATACGATGTCGACTTTCAGCCGAAGGAGGTGTGGAAGTCCACAAAGCTCGGCGTGCACTGGATGAATCCCGTTTATCACGACGGCCATCTCTACGCCATCGACGGCGAAACGGAGCCGAAGTCCCGCCTCGTCTGCGTGAACGCCGATACCGGCGCGGAAGTGTGGGAGCAAAAGATCGAGTGGGACGATGCGGAGTTCAGCCAACAAACCGGCCGCGCCAATCCCACCCGCCTCAGCATTCTCCGAGCGAGCCTCATCAAAGCAGACGGTGCCTTTCTCTGCCTCGGCGAGATCGGTTCCCTGCACTGGCTCGACCTTAGCCCCGCCGGAGTCAAGGTGCTCGCCCAAGCACAGCCGTTTTATGCCTTGAACACCTGGAGCTTGCCAGCCCTCAGTCATGGCCTGCTTTATGTGCGCCAGCAGCAGAAGGACCTCATGCAGAAGACGGGCGAGCGGATTATTTGCCTGGATTTGAGAGGGGAGTGAACATGTTGACATTACTCACGCCTCCCTCACACTCGCGGCCTCATGGGACTCCTTGATTCACTCGCCAAAAACGCGCTGGGCAGCATGCTCGGCGGCTCCTCCAAACAAGACCCGGCTGCGATGCTCAGCGGCCTGCTCGGTGAAGCGGGCGGCATTGAAGGGCTGAAATCTCAGTTTTCATCCGCCGGACTCGGTGAGCAGTTTTCCTCGTGGGTCTCCACGGGTGAAAACCAGCCCGTGACCGAGGACCAGATGCAGAGCGCCATCGGCCCGGATGTTCTCCAGGGCCTCGCGAGCAAGCTGGGCATGAACACCAGCACGATCATGCCGCTGCTGGCGCAGTTCCTCCCGCAAGTGATCGACAAGCTCACACCCCAAGGCCAGATCGCCGACAACCACCCCTCCAGCGGCCAGCTTCAAAGCGTGCTCACGAGCGTGATCAGCAGCAGCTTCAGCGGTCTTTTTGGTGGTCGGAAGTGATCGCTTGAACAGTTTTTCTTCCGCGACATCGTCGGCTCCATGCTGTCGCTACCACCCACCATCGATGAATCTGCCCGTCCCGAGGTGGATTGGCTGTTTCTCGATTTGAACAGCTTCTTCGCCAGCGTCGAGCAGCAGGAAAATCCGGCGCTGCGGGGCAAACCGGTGGCCGTGGTGCCGGTGATGACGGATGCCACCTGCGCCATCGCGGCGAGCGCCCAGGCGAAGAAGTTCGGCATCAAGACCGGCACGAACATCGGCGAGGCCCGCCACAAGTGCCCAGACCTCCAGCTCGTGCTGGCCCGGCACGACAAATACGTCGAGTACCACCACGAGATCATCAAAGAGGTCGAGCGGCACTACCCCGTGACCTCCATCTGCTCCATCGACGAGATGGGGCTGCGGCTCGACCGCCTCCGCCGCCCGCTCCCAGCCGCCATCGACCTCTCGAAGCGCATCAAGGCCGGCCTGCGACGCACACTGGGCGAGTGCATCACCTGCTCCGTGGGTCTCGCCCCGAACCGCTTCCTCGCCAAAGTGGCCTCTGATATGCAAAAGCCGGATGGGCTGGTCATTTTGACC
Source organism: Verrucomicrobiaceae bacterium (assembly GCA_040381795.1). Classification (GTDB taxonomy): domain Bacteria; phylum Verrucomicrobiota; class Verrucomicrobiia; order Verrucomicrobiales; family Verrucomicrobiaceae; genus Prosthecobacter. Next base: position 1,787 of record JBEIGR010000352.1, read on the forward strand.
GCCGCCGATCTTCCGGGCCGTTTGCTCGATCTGGAACTGCGTGACCTTCCCGGCATCGGTCGGCGCATGGAGCCGCGACTGCAGGCCGTGGGCATCCGCAGCATGCGAGAGCTGTGGGAGGCATCCCGCGAGGAAATGCACCACGCTTGGGGCGGCGTGGTGGGGGATCGCTTTTGGATGGCGCTGCATGGTGAGCGCTCCGAGGACGAGCCTGAGCAAGATCCCAAAAGCATCGGCCACAGCCATGTGCTCTCACCGGAACTGCGCAAACCACCGCAAGCCGCCATCGTGCTGCGTCGGCTGCTTTTAAAAGCCGCCAGCCGCCTGCGACGCTCCAATCACCGGGCCACCGAGATGAGCGTGAGCATTCGCCTGGAAGACGGACCGCGTTGCGAAGCTCATCAGCGCTTTCCCGCCGTGAATGACAGCCTCGCGCTCACGGAAGTGATGCGCCGCTTGTGGGAGAATGTGATGCACCAGGCCCGCTGGCCGCGTGTGAAGAAGGTGGCCGTCACGCTCTTCGGTCTCGAATCCCTCACCCAGCCCCAGCAGCTCGATCTTTTCGCGCAAGGCGAAGATCCGCGCCAGCGCCGCGAGGCCCTCTCCCGCGTGCTCGATGCCATCAACAAGAAGCACGGCCGCGATTCCATCGTCATCGGCTTCACGCCCGATACCGTGCGCACCTTCTCCGGCTCCAAAATCGCCTTCAACCGCATCCCGAACCGGGAGGAGTTCAAGGAGTGAGCGAGCAATCAAAAAGGCCCGAGCTTACGCCCCCTCGCCCGCTTTCGGTTCCCTAACCACGCGATCGACGCTGTGCTTCGTGATGATATTCCCCAGAGAATCGCGGCCTTTGATCGCGATGGAGTTGAAGGGGAATTTGATCGTCAGATTGCGCAGGTAGAGGGCGGGTTTCAGGTGGACCACGGCGTTGAAGGCATTGCTCTCCTCCTCCGTCTCGTGGCGGATGAAATAGAGCACCGAGGAGCCCGGCGTGCCCTTCGTGAGGACGTATTCCTTGTCGCGGGTGATGCCGCCGATGCGGAAACGCTTCGCCATCACGTTGCCCTGGCGGCCATCGCGATACACGAAGCTGTACACGGCCTGATCGTCTTTCTTGAACAGGTTGATGTAGAGCGGGTTCTTGCCGACGAAGAACTTCTCTCCGGCCTTCGTCACGCTCATGGTGCCGTCTTTGGTGAAGAAGATCACATCATCCAGCGGCGAGCACTTGCAGATCGGCTCGCCCTCGCGCTTCAGGCCGGTGCCGGCAAAGCCGTCCTTGGCATTGAGGTAGAGCGTTTCATTCTGCATGATCACCTCAGCGGCGGCCACGCGTTCCAAAGTGCCCGCGATCACCGTCTTGCGCTCGCGACCCAGGCCGTAGGTCTTCTTCAGCCGCTCAAAGTGGGCGATGGTGTACTTCGTGAGCTGCTTGAGGTTCTTCTGCACGCCCTCGATGTCATCTTCGAGCTTCTTGATGGTTTCGTCCGCCTCGAAGCTGTTGAACTTCGAGATGCGCTTGATCTTGATCTCCGTGAGGCGAGCCACGTCTTCGTCATTGACCGGGCGTTTCAGCACGCTGAGGAAAGGTTTCAAGCCTTTCCAGATCGCCGCCATCACGGCGTCCCAAGTCTCGCACTCCTCGATTTTGCGGTAGATGCGGTTCTCGATGAAAATCTTCTCCAGCGAGCTGAAGTGCCATTTTTCCTCCAATTCGCCCAATTGAATCTCCAGCTCCATGCCGAGCAGTTTCTTCGCATGCTCGGCGCTGGCTTTGAGAAGCTCCGTCACCCCCACAAAGCGTGGTTTGTCTTCGAAGATCACCACCGCATTCGGCGAGAGACTGATTTCGCAATCGGTAAAGGCATACAGCGCCTGGATCGTCTGATCCGGATCGGCTCCCGCGGGCAATTGGATCACCAGTTCGACGAATTCCGCCGTGTTGTCGTCCACGCGGGCGATCTTGATCTTCCCTTTGTCGTTCGCCGCCACAATGCTGTCTTGGAGGCCGCCCGTCGTCGTGCCAAACGGAATCTGCGTGATCACCAGCGTGTTCTTTTTCTGCCCTTGCTCGATCTTCGCCCGCACGCGGACGCGACCGCCGCGCTGGCCGTCGTTGTAATCCGTGGCGTCCATGAAGCCGCCCGTGGCAAAATCCGGCAGCAGCTTGAAGGGCTCACCACGCAGCGTCGCCACGCAGGCATCGCAGAGTTCGAGGAAATTATGCGGCAGAATGCGGCAGGAAAGCCCCACGGCGATGCCTTCCACGCCCTGCGCCAGCAGCAGCGGGAATTTCACCGGCAGCGTCACCGGCTCCTTGTTACGGCCGTCATAGCTGGAGGACCATTCGGTGACCTTCGGGCTGTAAACCACATCCAGCGCGAACTTCGACAGTCGGGCCTCAATGTATCGCGGCGCGGCCGCGTTATCGCCGGTGAGCGTGTTGCCCCAGTTCCCCTGCGTATCGATCAGCAGCTCCTTCTGGCCGAGCTGCACCATCGCATCGCCGATGGAGGCATCGCCATGCGGGTGATACTTCATCGTGTTCCCCACCACGTTCGCCACCTTGTTGTAGCGACCGTCCTCCAGCTCGTGGAGCGAGTGCAGGATGCGGCGCTGCACCGGCTTCAGGCCGTCATGAATGTGCGGCACCGCACGCTCCAGGATCACATAGCTGGCGTAGTCCAGAAACCAGTCCCCGTAGAGATCGTCCAGAGGCTTGTGCTCCACCGGCGCGGCGGAGGGCAGGATCGGAGAATGAGCGTCAGTCGGCTTGGAGGAAGATTTTTTGGCCACGGGCAGGAAGGCGGAAAGCTGAGGGCTAAGAGCAAAAGGGTTGGGGAGGCGCTTATTAGGAACTCCGGGGCCGCTTCGCAAACCGAAAATCCGGGGTGGGGAGGATGGTGCTGGGGGCTGCGCACCCATTTTCGCCATCCCTCTCGCCGTGGATGGCTCAGAAAATGATCAACTTCGTTGCAACCAGTGCGACAACCGGAACATAGTCATGAGACATTCCCCACTACCAATGAATGCCCTACCACATCTGTTAAACGAAGAAGACACGGAAAGGTCATCGAAGTTTGGCTGCTTGCGTGGGGCCATCACAGGTTTGATCATCTTTGCGGCCATTCTGTGGGTCATTGCCCAATTCATGCCAAACTGCGATGAAGACTCAAAAGCTGTGGCCTATGCACGCTCGCTATCTCAAGAGCGCCTGAAAAAGCTCTACTACGATATGGAGCGTCTAGCTTCCGATGAGTCGCTTCTAGACCTGTGCTACGAAGAGAAACCAGGAGAGACGTTCCCCGAGCCATTCTCCGACTTGCAGGTTCTCAAAATTCGTCCGCAGATGGCTAACATCATGGTTCAAGGCTGTTTCGATCATCATGTTTATCTGCGGTTTGAAGGCTTTGCACACAAACGATCGATGCAGCAGCAAAGGCAGATCGTGCTCTCATGGGGTGAGCGGAAACCTCAGGCTGGAGAGCAGGTTCTATGGAAGGAACAAACCGAGAAAAAGCCAGATAGCACAACCCGAGCTTCTTCACGTTAGGGGTGCATTGACTGTGTTTAGCCCAAACTCAAATGCTCGCCTTCTTCGATTCACTAATAATTCTCGTGCAGCTCGTGAAGCTCGGGCTGTTTTTCGCTTGCGCCGTTTTCATCTCTTTGGCGATCTATCAGCGCCTCAGGCACAATAGAGTCAGTCTCTTTGTGGCGTTGCCCGCTTTAATGACGCTGCTGCCAGTATCATTCCTGCTAGTGGCCGCCCTCGTATCCGACGACATTGAGTACAATCCGTGGATCAGCTCTTCAGAGAAGCTCGTGGGGGTCTATCAAGGGAATGACCAGACTCTGACTCTCCGCGCGGATGGCACTTACTCGGCAACGGGATTCACAGAATTGAAATCGGGGACTTGGAGCAACTACGATTGGAACCTCTATCTGAGTAACAGCCGGCTGATCGAACCCAGAGTGATCACTCGCAACGGCATTTTGTGTATTGCACCGTATTACCGCGATGTGGACGGCCCTCCGGGACCTTTGCTGGAAAAACAAAGTGATCCATGAATGCGCCGCGCTGGCATGCCCCAATTTGAGAAACTGGCGAGCCTCTGCGGACCTCTACTGTGCAGCCAAGACTTTTCCAATAAGGTCCAAAGGGCCTAGCCCAAGTTTCGCACTTTAGAAAGCCGCATCTTGCAAGCACGGGGGCAGGCGGCTCGGTTGACGGCCCAGGTCGGCCACACATTTGCGCCGTGGTCACGGCAGGTCGGGGTCAGGGACTTGCGGGCGGCGGATGCGCGGGGGTGGTTGCTCGGGCAGCGTCCAG
>JBEIGR010000353.1:0-6113 GCA_040381795.1 Verrucomicrobiaceae bacterium
GGCGGCCCTCTGGTGGACATCCATGGCAAGATCGTCGGCGTGAACGTGGCCATTTATCGCGGGGATCAAAACGTGCGTGCCTGGCAGGGCGTGGGCCTTTCCGTGCCCGCCAACGGCGTGAAAATGGTCGTCACGGCCATCCAGCAGGCGCTTGAACTGCGGGAGCAGGCTCGGCGATCTGGCAAAAGCATGCTCGGCCGTGGCTACCTCGGCATCGAAGTCATCAGCGATCCGATCGAGATCGACAATATTTGGGGCACCTCGCCCATCGGCGCACTCATCTCCCGCGTGGACGCCAATTCGCCCGCCGCCGCCTCCGGTTTGAAGCCGGGTGATGTCGTCACGAAATTCCAAGGCATGTCCTTCCGCATGCCGGCCGATCTTTTGCAGATCATCCGCACGCAACCACCTGGTTCCGTCGTGAAACTCGAAGTCATCCGCAACAACCGCATGCGCGAAGTGCCTGCGAGACTCGGCGAGCGGCCCGATGCGAAGAATTAGTTCCACTTCGGTAAGTTCTCTGATGAGCTAGCCGAAAAGAACGAAAGAATCCGAAAAAAGGAGCCAGACACTGCATGTCTCCGTCTTTTTTAGGGCCTTTTTCGTTCTTTTCGGCTACCACCTTCTGGAACCTACCAATGTAGAATTAACGTTCCCTCTCGAACTTCATCGGCGGCAGGCTTTCCGAATCCGTGCGTGCGTTCAAAGTCAGTTCGGAAAACTCCAGCGCCATGCTGCCGAGTTCAGCGGTGAACCATAAAGGCACCTCGTTTTCCGCGCACCATGCCGCCAGCGTGTCTGGCGGTGGCGTATGATCTCGCTTGAAGCCGCTGCTGCCGCGGATCACCAGCCGCGGCATGGCCTTATCGAGGAATTCCTGAGTGCCGCAGGCATCGGTGGCATGCTGGCTCGTGATCAGCACATCACAGCGCAGAGGCTGGCCGGATTCGAGCAGTGCGTTTTCCGTCAGCCAGCCCGCATCGCTCATCCACAGCACTCGCCAGCCATTCACCACAGCCATCAGCACCATCGCCCGGTCATCGCCACGCATGGATCGGCTGGTGGTGGAAGGGTGCAGGCAGGTGAGGCTGGCATCCGCACTCAAAGGCAGCCCATCACCCGCGATCCACTTTTTCAGCGGCGTGGTAGCTTCCAATCGGCGCAGGATCGTCTGCCGCGCATCATAGGGCCCCGGCTCGCGAGCACTGCAAAACAACTCCGGCATGCCGAATGTGGCTCGCACCTCGTCCACGGCACCGATGTGGGCGGCATCGTTGTGACTCATGATGAGACCGCGCAGCTTGTTCACGCCTTCATGGCGAAGGTAACGATGCAGAATTGTCCGAAACCGATCCTCCGGCCCGGTATCCAGCAGCCAGTGCGCCGTGCCGAGACGCAGATGATTCGCCGCGCCACCATCCGGCATCGCCAGCACACGCCACGAGCTCGTTTCAGCGGTGGGCACGGTTTGCGTGTTGAGATGAAAATTGGAACCTGGCAAGCTGGAAAACCATGTCGCAGAGATCACCATCGCTTTGGCGAGAAACCAGTTCGCGTTGTTGATGGCGATCTGCATGCCTGTGGCCTTGATCAGCGCAGCTAGGATGCTCATGCACGTCACCGCGAGCGCTGCGATGGAGAGCGGCACGAGCACGCTGTTGGCGATGAGCGCCACCGGCGTCACCGCCTGGAAGTGCAGGAGAATGAATGGCAGGCTGCCCAGCCACGCGGCCGCAGAGACGCAGGCATTGCCGATGAACCAGCGCCGCATGCCCAGCGCCGCTTTTTGCCATCTGCTCGCAAACTCCAGCGGCAGAAAGGGATCCAGCTCCATCCACCGCGCCATCGGGCTCATGAAAACGCCCGTGAGCGCCGCGATGGCCCACAGCACGCCGAAGGAAAGCTGGAAGCCCGGCATGAAGAGCTGCTGCGTATCCACGCCCAGCAGAAGCAGCGAGGCGAGTCCGAGATTGTTTTGCACACTGGAGTCCCGATCCGCTGATGGACCGCAAAACACCACCGCCACCATCAGTGCCGCTCGCGCCGCCGAAGCCCGCCAGCCGGTGATGAAAGCATACGCGAAAACGATCAGCACGATGACCCATAAAGCGACGCCTCGGCGCAGGCCGAGTGCCTTCAGCACCTGCCAGGCGATCATGCCGAGCATCGCCACATGCAGCCCGCTCACGGCGAAGACATGCAGTGTGCCGCTGTCACGGAACGCGTCCTCGATGTCATCCTGCGCTTCGTCCGCCACGCCCAGCGCCATCGCTCGGATCACGCCAGAGAGCCTTGGATCATCATCAATATCCAGCATGAGCTGCCGGCTGATCCATTGGCGGCTCTGCTCAGCGGCATCCAGCAGGGCGCAAGTCCACACCGCGCCATCACCGGGCTGTTTTTCCAGCTTTGACACCTTCAGTTCAGCAGCAAATCCGCTGCGCAAAGCATGATCCGCCGCATCGAATGTGCCGGGAGCTTTTTGTCCCACCGGCAGCTGCAGCCGTCCGCGCAGTTGGTAGAGGCCAGCGCCTGGAAACGCCCTCTCCAAAGGCAGCGAGACCTTCAACTGCACCGGCAGCAGCCACTCCGTGTCATCCTCCAGCGTGACTCGGCGGGCTTCGCAGAACGCTTTGATAGTCTCAGGCGTCGAGGCGGCATGATCAGGCGTGAGGCTACCTTCCACCACCGCTTCGAGAGCGCCGTCGTTTTCAAGCAGATAAAGCCGCAACGGATGGCGGTAGGTGCTGTCCAGATGACTCACATGCAGGGCCGCACATCCAAGCATCGCCGCTGCGAATCCCAGCCACTTCTGGGGGCGTATCAGCGTCGCCAGCATCACCGTGAGAGCTGCGGGAAAGATCCAAAGCCGCATCGCCACCACATCCAGCTCCGCCAGCACGATCCCGATCACACCCGCCACGGCCAGCGCCATCAGCGGGCAGGTGGCAAGCCATCGCTGAAGTGCTCTGTTCATGGCTTCGAGTGGATTCAGATGCTTTGAGCCGCCTTCGCCCGCTGCTCCTGGATGAATTTAAACTCCACCTGCTCCAGCTCCGTGATCTTGTGATGGGCGTTGGCGCTGTGGCGTGTGTTCGGATAGCTCGCGATCACTCGCTCCAGCGTCGAGCGTGCCGCCGTGAAGTCGTGCAGGTGGTTCGTCTGCACCTCCACCACGCGAAATAGCAGAAAAGCCCCGTCATCCACGGACCACTCGCGACTATGGAGATGGTTCGTGAGCACCTGGATGGCCGTGTTTGGATCATCGAGGCGCTCCGCGTGGACCTTCGCCATCTCGGCAGCCGGAAAAGGATCCTCCGGCTTCTCGTGTATCATCTTCTGGTAGTGATCGAGCGCCCCCGCGTAGTCTCCCTGCGAAATGCAGGCCGCCGCTTTCATGAGGCCGTCCTGCTCGATCTGCTCACCGGAGGAATACATTCCCTCACCAATGGCATCACCGATCCACGGCAGCAGATATTTCACCGCCAGCATGCCGCCGATACCGCCGAGAAGGATGAAGCCCACGAGCTTCATGCCATCACTGGCCTGCATGATCCACCGATACACCAGCACACCGAGGATGATGACGAGCAGAACGACGCAGAGGCGGGTGACGAGCTGTGGGTTCATAGGGTCAAAAACTGCTTCGATGCTATCAAACGGCGTTTTGGCCGCCAAGTGCGAAAACTCCGAAATTGGCGAAAACAGCTACTTCAGACCTTTGGCCATGGCTTGTGCCTCCTCCAGGAAGGCTACACCCAGAGGCGACAGGCGACCGATCCACATCACGCCGAAAGCTAGCGACGGAAAATCGTCCAGCGGCAGCACACGCACGCCCGCAGGAGCTTCCACCCGCGGCATTTGCAGCGAGAGGCCGATGCCGAAGCCCCCGGCGACGTATCGTGCCGCCGTGTCGAGGCTGCCCACCTCCAGACTCGTGATCCATTCCACGCCATGCTGTCGCAGGCCGGACTGAAATTCGCGCACCAGCGGATCGCTGGCGGTCAAAGCGATGAGCGGCGTCTCGATGCGCTCCTTTTCCCAAAGCTGCGCGGCGCTCTTGAGGCTGCTTTTGGCCGGAACGAGCAAACACATGGGCAGGCGTAGCAGCTCGCGTGTCTCCACATTGGGCGGCGGCTTGTCCGTGAGTGTGGAGAGACCGATGTCGATCTCCTGCGCCGCCACGAATTGCTCGATCTGCTGCTGGCGACCATCCGTGAGCGTGAAGTGAAAACCCTCCACCCGCCGCTGCATGCGAGCACACAGCTCCGGCAGATACTCGCGCTGCACGATCTCTGGCGCGGCGATGCGCAGCCGCGTCTCACCCCCGCCACGGATGCGGTCCGCCACATCACCGAGGCCTTTGAAAAAGGGCGCGATGTGATCATAAAGAAGCTGTCCCTCCCGCGTGAGCTGGAAGGGCCGCCGCTGATAGAGCGTGACGCCGAGCACATCCTCCAGTTGCAGGATCTGGGCGCTGATGGCGGGCTGCTGAATGCCGTAGGGCATCTGCCGCGCCGCCGCGCTCACACCGCCATGCGTGGCCACATAATAAAAGAGTTCGAGGTGATGGACGTTCATTTGCCGGGGAAGATGGGGATGACCTTGTTGAGGAGGTCGGTGCCGGTTTTGACGCCTTCTTCGAGCGTCTTCGTGGTGCCGTTGATGATGGCACCAGGCAGTTTCGCGGCGTCTTCACCGAGCACGGGCTTCAAAAGCGTCTCGCTCGCTGTGTTCACGATGGCTCCTGGCGTATCGAGCAGCAGGGACATGCCCGCCGCACCGAGTAATCGCGAGCTCAGATCCTCCTGCGGAGCCGTGCGAGTGCCCGCGACCTTCACGCGAGCCCAATTCAAACCCGGTGGCCCTTGCGGGTTCGTTTCGATGAAAACGCGGTTTTGTGCTCCCGGCAGCCAGCGAAGCGTTTCCGGCGTCACGCCGACCATGAAGTCACCTTCGATGGCATCGCTCGGCAGCAGCGTGAGCGTGCCTTCGAGACGCATCAGGCCGTTCGATTGAATCACGATCTTCTCCAGCCGCGTACCGCCGCTCGCATGCGGGCTTACCGATGCCGTGGCGATGTCCAGCGCCAGCCGTTTGAAGCGCTCCATGCGCGTGTAGGTGGCCAGTTTGTCGAGAATGGGCAGTGAGGAGAGCACGCCATCTTTCAGCGCCACATCCGCCTTCCAGTTCATCGGCTGGCTTTTGGCCCCTGAAAGCTCCGCATCCCCTTCAAAATGCCCCGTGAGATGCTTTTGCCATTCCTCACTCAGAAACTCCGCCGCCGGCACCTGCTCCGCATGGACAAACACCTGCCACTCACCCCCAAAACGCACGCTTCCGCGCAGCGTGCCCTTGCTGCGATCTTTCCAGCGCAGCGTGCACTCGGTGATTTGGAGTTTCTCATTCGTCAGGCGGAAGCTGGCACGATCGATCTCAAGCTTCAGCGGCTCTTTTTGTCCCGGCGGTGTCACCGGTAGGCGCAGCGTGCCGCCATCCAGCGTGCCAGGAAATGAAAAGCGTCCCTTGCTCGTCGAGGCGCTGTTGTAGCTGCCGAGGTGCAGCCGCGCTTCCTCCAGCAGCCAGCCGTTTTGGGAGTAGGAAAAGCGTTCCGCGTCAAAGCCATCCACTTCCGTGGTTTTCGGAATGTACTGGCTTAACCAGCCCGGAAGCGCGGCTTCACCCATCGAGACCTCTTCCGACCTCGGCAACGCTTTGTCCGCTGGATGCTTCGTCACGATCAATGAATCCGCTCCCGCACTTTGAATGCTCCACGAGCCGCGACGAACCGCACTAAAATCCAGCGCCGCGTGCAGCCCCACCGCCTCAATTTGCAAACCGGAAGCCATTTCGAGGCTCGCCTCGCTCATCCGTGCCGCGTCGTCCTGCCATTGAATGTCCGCCAACTGAGCCGAGCCGCCCATCTTCGCCTCGATCATCTCCTCCGCCTTCACGCGGAAGCCCTCACTGCGCACAAAGCTCTGCAAATAACCCACCACCAGCGATGGCATCGCCATCACGCCCACGATCACCGCGAGGACTAAAAAACCTGCCAGCCACCCCAGCCAGCGGAGAGGTGAGGTACGTCGTTGGAGAGATCGGCGGCGCATGGA
>JBEIGR010000354.1:0-6098 GCA_040381795.1 Verrucomicrobiaceae bacterium
GGTGGCAAGATCGTCGGCAGCACCTTCTTCATCGAGCTTTCCTTCCTCAACGGTCGCGAAAAACTGCGCGGCCACGGCCCGGTTCACGCTCTCATCTCTTACTAAGCGCACATCGGCATGACGGAACGCGATTACCTGCGGCACCTCCAGCGCATCGGCGAAAAATTCTTTCCAGAGGGCGAGAAGCGTCCCCATCCACGCGCCGAGATGCTGCGCCGGGCGAAACGCTTTCTGAAGCTCAAGGAGCAGCGCATCAAACAGCGTCACCGTGCGCAGTTCAGCGGCACGGAGACCTGCCGCATGCGCAGCGATGTGATCGACTACCTCATCCGCGTGCTATGGGCCGAAGCGGTGGCTGCGTTGGAGCCGGCGGTGCGCCAGAGCCTGAATGTGAGCGTCGTGGCGCATGGTGGTTACGGACGCCGTGTAATGTCGCCCGGCAGCGATGTGGACCTCACCTTCATGTTTCCGGGGAACAGCGGTCAGGTATCCAAAGAGGTCGCGAAGCTCATCAGCGACTTTTTGCTCTTCTTTTACGATCTCGGCTTCAAAGTCGGCCATGGAGCCCGCAGCGTGGGCGAGTGCCTGAATCTCGCCAACGAGAACATGGAGACCAAGACGGCGCTCATGGAGGCCCGCCTGCTCACCGGCCAGGACGCGGCCTTCAAGGAGTTCCGCAGCCGCTTTGACAAGGAATGCATGAAGGGCCACGAGGAAGAGTTCCTCCGCCTCCGGCAGGATGATCTGGCGAAGCGGCATGGGAAGTTTGAAAACACGCCCTTCGTGCAGGAGCCCCACGTCAAAAATGGCTGCGGCGGCCTTCGCGATTACCAGAACCTCATCTGGATGACCTATGCGAAGCTCGGCACGCTGAACCCGAAGGACCTCGTGGCCGGCGGCTTCATCACGAAAAGCGGCTGGCATGAGATCGAGAAGGCCTACGCCTTCATCCTCCGCGTGCGCAATGAGATGCACTACACCGAGCGCCGGGCGCAGGACCAGCTCACGCTGCGTCTGCAAGGTCAGGTGGCCACCAACCTCGGCTACCGCCATAAGCGCATCCTGCGCCGCATCGAGGCGCTGATGCATGAGTACTACACCGCCACGCGGGACATCCTCCAGCGCAGCAGCCAGATCATGGATCGCTTCCATTTGCAGCAGCTCGAGACCGCCGAGCAGCGTGGTGGCGTGCGTGGCTTCCTGGCTCGCAGCAAGTCGAAGAAGCAGACCGAGAAGTTCGATGGCTTCATCCGCAAGCACGAGCGCATCTACGCGGAGGAGAAAAATGTCTTCAAAGAGGACCCCGAGCGCCTCATGCGCCTCTTTTTGCACACGCAGCAGCGTCACCTGCGCCTCAGCCCGGATCTCTTCCAGCTCGTGCAGGACAACTTCCGCCTCGTCGATCAATCCTTCCGCTACGCGAAGGTGAACCGCGAGACCTTCGAGGCCATCCTCACGCAAAAAGGCGATGTCGCCCGCGTGCTGCGGCAGATGCACCGCGTCGGCTTCCTCGGGAAGTGGATGCCGGAGTTCGGAGCGCTCACGAACCTCGTGCAGCACGAGTTTTTCCATCTCTACACCGCCGATGAGCACACGCTGCGCACCATTGATAAGCTCGACGAGCTCAGCGATCCCACGCTGCCCGGCGTGAAGCTCTACCAGCAACTCTTCCACGACCTCCGGCAGCCCGTCATCCTCTACCTCGCCCTGCTGCTGCATGACGCCGGCCGCGCTGCGAACAAGAAAACGCACAGCGATGAGAGCACCACGCTCGCCGCCGCCGTGTGCCGCCGCCTCCAGATCAAAGGCGAGCGCCGCCGCCTGCTGCTCTTCCTCGTCGATAACCACCTGCTGATGTATCGCACCGCCACGCAGAAGAGCCTCGAAGACCCCGCCGTCATCGAGGAATTCGCCAGCATCGTGCGCACCCGTGAGAATCTCGACACGCTGCTCGTGATGACCTACGCCGACTCCAAAGGCACGAGCGACAAATCATGGACCGGCTACAAGGAGGCCTCCATCCGCCAGCTCTACTCGAACACGCTGCAATTCATGAAGGCGCCCGCCGATTTCATGCGCAGCCTGCACGCCCCACTCGATGAGCTGCGTGCCGCCGTGCTGAAAAAATTCGGCGCTGACTTCGAGGCGGAGGTTGATGCGCACTTCCAGCACATGCCCGCCTCCTACTTCAACTTCCGCGAGGCCGAGAGCGTCATCGAGCATGTGCGCCAGTTCCGCGAGTTCTTCACGAAGCTCGTCTCCGAGGAAAAAGCCGAGGCCGGCCTGCTGCCCGTCATGCACTGGGTGGATCACCCCGAGCAAGGCTACAGCGATCTCACCGTCGTCTGCTGGGACCGCCATCTGCTCCTCGCCCGCGTGGCCGGAGCACTCGCTGCACAGAGCATCAACATTCTCAGCGCCGATTTCTTCCGCCGTGGCGATCACCTCGTGCTCGACATCTTCCGCGTCTGCACCACGAACTTCACCGCCGTCAGCGCCAAAGCCGCCCGTCAACGCGTCGAAGCGTCCGTGAAGGCCGCGTTCCTCGATCCCGAATTCGATTTCAGCCAGGAGATCGCCGAGAAGCGTGTCGCCGCTTCCGTGCTCGATGCCATCAGCGCCGAGCTGCCGCAGCGTGTCTTCCTCAACAACCATCTCTCGCCGGATGAGTCGGTCCTTGAGTTGCAAGTCCTCGACCGCCTCGGCCTGCTCTACGACATCTTCACCGCTGTCGGCCGTCTCGGTCTCAACGTCACCCACGCCCGCATCAACACTGAGAAAGGCGCTGCCATCGACACCATCTACGTCCAGGACGAGCAAGGCTGCAAACTCACCGACAATGAACAGCTCGACGAATTATCGAAGGCCGTTTCAAAAGCGGCGCTGTCTAACGCCATGGCATAGGAAGCTCCCAGGAAGCCCGTTTTTGCCGCAGAGAAGCAGAGGCGTAGAGATGGCAGAGAATTAGACCGGTTTTCAGAATGTTTGTCATTTACCCTACGGGCCTGAAAGGCCCTTGGGAGTGCAGCCCAGGCTCGTAGAGCCTGGGTTCGTTTTGGGAAGGACCGCAGCACTCTGAAAGAGTGCGGGAGAACGTTCGCAGCTTCTCCTGCGCTCTTTCAGAGCGCCCGGTTTTGTTCGTGGCAAACCCAGGGTTTGCGTGGCTTCGCCACTCCAACCCTGGGCTGGATTCTTGGCGGCTTTCAGCCTCCTCCGAATCAGACATTCTTTTTGAGAACCGGTCTATACCATGCCTCTGCGGCAAAATCGAATCGCTGGAAGGCATTCCATTCCTCACACCCCGATCCACTTCAGCGCCCACGCGATGACAAACGGCGTCGTCACGCAGCTCACCAGCGTCGTCGCCAGCACGCACTGCACCGCCGTGGCGGGATGACCGCCATACAGACGGGCGATCACAATATTAAACACCGCCGAAGGCATCGCCGCTTGCACGATGAGGATGCGCTTGAGTTCATTCGTCAGCGGCAGAAACACCGTCGCAGCCAGAAAAGCCACCGGGATGATTCCGAGGCGCAAAACCGGACTCATCACGGCGATTTTCCAGTTCATCCGCTCCTGGCCCCAGATGTCCGCGATAGAGGCGCCGATGAGCAGCACCGCTAGCGGCACGGCGCAGCCGCCGAGCATGCCCAGCGTGTTGTGCGCTACCTGCGGGATGTAGGCATGCAGTCCGCTGAAGTTTAGCAGCAGCGCCAAAAGGATCGTGATCACCGGCGGATTCAGCGCCAGCTTCAGCGGAGCATTGTTGAAGCCCGTCAGCAAGCCCACACAGGCCGTCCAGCATGCCAGCTCGATGCCGAGCGTGAAGGTAAACAAGACGCCGAGCGTGCCTGGATCAGGAAACAAGGCCGTCACGATGGGAATCGCCACGAAGCCGTAGTTTTGCAGCCCGCACGAGACACCAAAGGTCCGCCGTCCCTCATGCACTCGCAGCCCGATGAGCGGTGCCAGCGCATACGAAATCGTGATGCCGAGCACGACGAGCGCAAACCCAAGCCCTGCGGCCATCAGCACCGGCAGCGGTTGCATCACCGCCGGATTACCCGCCACACGCTCAATGATCAGCGCTGGCGTCAAAACGGCCACGCTGAGTTTCATGAGCCCTTTGTCCGCCTCCGCTGGCAGCACGCCTGTTTTGCGCAGCACAGCTCCTGTGCCCATCATCAAATAGACAGGCAGCGTGACCGCGAGGATGCCGGCGTAGTCGAGCATGATCAGAGCATGGCGGCGAGGTCAGCGGCGAGCTGCCGGGCCTCGTGAACGGGCCTGCTGGCCTCGCGCTCCACCGGCGGAGCAGAGAGATTGGATTCGTTGAAGACACGCACGCTCATGTGCAGATGCCCGTCCTTGATCCAGGTGTGCGCCCCGACGGGCGTCTGGCATCCGGCACCGAGAATCTTGAGAAATTCACGCTCCGCCGTCACTCGCGCCTCGGTTTCTGCATGGTTCAAAGCCTGCACCGCGGCGATCACCGCCTCGTCTCCATGGCGACACTCAATGGCGATGGCTCCCTGGCCAGCTGCGGGCAGAAATTTCGCCGGATCGAGCACCAGCGCACACAACGTCTGCTCCTCAATGTGGATGCGGGCGAGGTTCGCATTCAGCAGCCCCAGCCTCAAAAGACCCGCCGCAGCCAGCATCACGGCATCGAGAGCATTTTCACCCAGCACCTTCTTCACGCGGGTGGGCACATTGCCGCGGACCTCCACGATCTCGATGTCCGGCCGCAGCCACTTGAGCTGCGCCGCACGTCGCACGCTGCTCGTGCCCACGCGAGCACCCTTCGGCAGTGAATCGAGCGTGTGCGGGTCTTTGGTGATCAGCACGTCCTCGATGGCGGCGCGGGGCAAAAACGCTCCGAGGGTAAAACCCGCCGCGAGATCGCTCGGCACGTCTTTGAGGCTGTGAACGGCCGCGTCGATCTGACGATCCGCGAGGGCGATTTCGAGTTCCTTGATGAAAATGCCCTTATCCACCTGCGCCACATCGCTGAACTCCGAAAAGCGCAGGTCCTGCCGCTTGTCGCCGCTCGTCTGGATGATCTGGCGCTCGATTTTCAGATGCGGATGCGCCGTTTGCAGCGCCTGCGTGACCATGGTGGTCTGCGTGAGAGCCAGTTCGCTGCCGCGAGTGCCGAGAATGAGTTGGTTGAGAGACATGGATGGGAGGCTTTCACGCAGGGAGAGCGGATGGTCAAGGCTGCGCCCTAGCTGGCCGGATGGATTGCACAGTGTCGAGGTGTCGGAGCGCCTCGTGCCTTGGAAAATCAAAAATCAGCCATCGACATTCATCAATCGTCAATCCCTCCGCCGTGCCTGAAAGCCTTCTCCTCGGCCCCGCGTAGCCTCCTCATGCGCCGCACCCTCGCCTTCCTCCTCGCTGCCTCCTTCCTCCACGCCGCTGATCCCGTCCCACTTTTCATCGAAGGCTATGCCGGTCAGCGCAGCGTCGCGCAGGGAGAAGAAATCCCGATTCACGCCAGCACCACGGCGGCGAAGTTTGAAATCGAGGTCGCACGACTCGGCGCGAAACGCGAGGTCATGTGGAAAAAGGCCGATGTGCCCGGCGCGGCTCATCCCGTGCCGGAGGATGCCAGTGCGAATGGCTGTCGCTGGCCGGAGAGCGTGCGCGTGCCCGTCGGTGCGGATTGGAAAAGCGGCTACTACGAGGTCACATTTCGCGCGGCGGATGCCGGCGGAAAGTGGACACATCGCGGCGCACGCACCGCCAGCAGCAGCGCGTGGTTCATCGTGCGCCAAGCCAAGCCCGGCAGCGCCTCGAACCAAATGAAATTTATTACGTTGTACATATTATTCTTGCCAATGTTATTTTGTCATATAGATAGAAAATTAGAGGTCAATTCCTCCACAACCCAAACTGTAAAATGTGAAACAAATAAATTCAGAATACCTAACCTCTGCGAAGATGAAGAAGTTTATTTCAATTGGGCTATGGAGAAAAGTACTAACTATAAATCAATAAAAGACTTAACAAAATCAGAATTAGAAAAATTGACCAAAGAAACCCTTGATGCAGATAAGACATCTGCTCTATTCTATTTAAAAACTATCCAA
>JBEIGR010000355.1:0-6083 GCA_040381795.1 Verrucomicrobiaceae bacterium
GACATGCGGCTCGATGTCCGGCCATGTCGCCTCGCGATCCGTGTGCCACGCCTCCGCCATGGCCTCCTCGACACGTTCGCGCGTGCTCTCGCGACGCACGGCATCGCAGGCCCGATTCAACGCCACACGATGCAGCCACGCGGCAACGGATTGCGTGATGCCACCTGCTTTTCGGGCCAGTTCCAGAAACGTTTCCTGAGCCACATCCTGGGCTGCAGCAGCATCGCGAGTAACCCTAAGTGCGGTGGCATGAACCATCGCCCCATGCGCCTGCACCAGCTCACGAAACGCATGAGCATCGCCGGTGGTGGCGTAGCGCTGGAGGTGCTGGAGATCGGATGGCATCGCGTTTCATGAAGGTCGCACAACATGTGAATTTTATGCGCATGAGGGCGAAAAAAGTGGCTTCGGCTTTGGCCGAATCAGGCTGAGTGTGGTTGAGTCCTCTGGACTCATCTGAATGACGCAGTCCAGAGGACTGCACCACACTCTCTCAGCGCCAGACTTCATCCTTCGCGGGATCGCCGGGCACGTCGAGGAACTGAACTTTGTTGATGCTGACGAAGCGGGCGTGGTCGGTGAATTGGCGGACGATGCGTTTTTGCTCGTCGAGCTCGAAAAACTGGGCGGTGGTGGCGAGGTAGCCGTGGCCGAGCCAGTTGATGACGAGGGTGTGGCCGTCGGGTAGGCGCTGGAAGCCGCTGATGAGGCGCAGCGGGTTGTTTGGCACTTCCTGCGTGCCGAGCTTCCACACGG
This sequence comes from Verrucomicrobiaceae bacterium, assembly GCA_040381795.1. Classification (GTDB taxonomy): domain Bacteria; phylum Verrucomicrobiota; class Verrucomicrobiia; order Verrucomicrobiales; family Verrucomicrobiaceae; genus Prosthecobacter. The sequence goes on from JBEIGR010000355.1 coordinate 757, forward strand.
CTTGGCCTTCGCGATTGAGTTCGAGCAAGGCCTCGCCTTCGCCGCAGGCGATGAGGAGGTGGCCGTTGGGCAGCTCGCGGACTTCGTGCGGGTCGCCGGGCGTTTTGATTGAGCGGAGGAGTTTGCCTTCGGCGCTGAGTTCGAGGATGGCGCGGTCGCCTTTGGCGCAAACGAGGTAACGACCATCCTTGGTGCGACGACAACCGCGCATTTGATCGTGCGTGTTCTTGGTTTTCATCGGCACGGCGATCTCGCGGGCGATCTGTCCATCGCGACCGACTTCGATGAGGCGCTTCGTGCCGCACTCGACGACCATGACCCGGCCATCGGGCAAGGGCTGGCAGCCGTGGACCTCGGTCTTGTCCGGGCTGGTGTATTCCCAGACGATCTTCTTCTCCATCGTCACTTCACGGGCTCCGCGCAGATGGCTGAAGAGGACGTTGCCATTCCCGAGCATCCACACGTCCTGCGGTTTCTCGGCGGGATGCTCCCACTCGACGCGGCCATCCGCAGCGATGATGGCCACTTTGTTGCCGCCGTAGTCGCTGACGAGCACGCGACGACCGAAGGACTTGGTGGCCTGGGCCAACGCTGGCGGCTGGAGGCGGTCAGGCACGTTGTTGTTATCAAGATCCAAGGGCAGTGGGTCGTCGAGGTCCTTGCGTCCATCGCCATCGTCGTCGCCACCGGGCTGGAGCCATGTGCCTGCGGCGGGCGTCCATTCCTTTTTCAATCCAAGCGCACGCCAGAGGTGCTGCGCGGCCTCGGCGCGGGTGAGGCTGCGCGTGCCGTAGTCTGACAAAGATTTCGCCACGGGCAGGCCGAGACGTTTCAGCCATTCCGCGAGCGTGGCGCGTGTGGCTTTACCATCTGGGGTGAACCGCGCCGCCGTGGGCTGGAAGTCGCCCCAGGTGACCATCGCCTCGATGGAAATGCGATCGGGATCATCGGCTGGCACATCGGCATACACCGGCTTGTCATGATGCGGCCAGTCCTTGGCGTCTGGCAAGGCGCGGCACAGTCGAGCAAGCACGCGGGCGAGTTCGCGGCGTGTCATGGGTTGATCGGGTTTGAAGAACAAACTGTCCGCATCGGGCTGCCAGATGCCGCGCACGGACAGCATGTTTGCGGCTTCAAAGTGAAGATCATCGGGCGCGAGATCGTGCCAGGGCCAGAGCAGGATGCCCGGACCGCCAGTGCCGCGCACGAGGCGCAGTTGCAGTTCCCGCACCTTCGCCACATCGCTGGCGGCCTCACGCGGCTCGATGCCATCTCGCAGACTCAGCCATGCGAGTGTGGCTCCTGCTTGGCCGACGTGCATCATTTGGCCGTGCAAGCGAATCGCGGACTGCACGACGCTGCTGACACCGATGTTTTTTCCCGCACCGATCAAGCCCTTCATCTCTACGGGCACGAGCCCACGCAGTGGGAAGGTGGAGCGATCTGTGTCCGTGTGCCAGCCGCGTGTGGGTGTCATGATGTTGCGCCACGGGCCGTTGCGCGATCCGGCGACAAAGCCGCGACGAGTGGGATGAAAGTCGATGTTAAACTGGTAGCCGAAGATACCGTCTGTTGGCAGCACCTTGGCCCACATCGGTTCGCGAGTGGCGGCGCGGATGTCTTGCTCGCGCAGCATGTAGAGCGCTTCGAGTCGCAGTCCTTCGCGGATGTAGGGCTTCGGCGGCAAACGATCCGCTGTGCCGAACTCATCCGTGAGCTGCATGTAGCGAAAGGATTGCGGGAAGTCGCCCACGCGACCATGCACGGCTGTTTGCAGATGATACAACATGCCGAGCGCATGCTGCTTTACGTCATCGAAGATGATGCGGCGTTGCGCGGGCGTGAGTTCGACGATGTTCTTCTTCGATGCGCCAGGCTCCGTCTTTTCCAGCGCATTCACGACGCGCTGCGGGAGCTGGCACAGCGGATAATCCTGCGTGGGGTAGTTCAGAAAGGTCGCCTCGGTGCCCGGTGCGAAACCATTGTGCCAGCGATCCACGAGACGACGATGCGTGTAAGGGCTGTTGCCGCTCGGTGAGTAAATGCCACCGCTCATGTCGCTGTCCACCCACGGCGCGAGCTTGTCGAGACCGGCGAAGGAGAGCGGATGATAAGTCTCAGGCTTCGCGATGGTCGCGTCCTTGCCACCCGTCTCTCGCAGCACCAGGCACCACGACATCGGATTCATCTCCTGCGGTCCCGCGTCATCAAAAGTCTCTGGCGCACTGGCTTCGCCGAAGCGTGCTTTCAAATCCGGTCCCGCGGCATGCTTCGCACCGCTGAGGCGAATCACATCGCCCCAGTCGCTCGCATCCATCGTGAGGTGTGCGTTGATCTGCATGCGCTCCGCTCCGCCTTTCGTCGGTTCAAACTCCGCTCCGGTGACACGACCCTCTTTGACCATCACCTTCAGCGGCTGCCAGCCGCGCACGATGCGCAAGGCCCCGGCATCGACATACGGCTTCACCAGTTCCTCGAAGATCTTCGCTGCCGCCGCAGGCTCGATGGTTTCCGTGCCGCAGAAGGAATTCCCCGGAGTCGCCATGCCATACGTGAGCGAGTTGTGAGCACGGATACGACGCAGCACCTCAAGGAAGAGTCCACTGCGAGGAAAGTTCGTTCGTGTGCCATTCACCACCGTCCATTCATCCGGGCAACCCACACCTTCAGCGCTGAACTGTCCGCCAAGCCACTCGATGTCATTCACCAGCACGATTTTCTTCACGCCGAGTCGTGCCGCCTGCACCGCCGCCGCGCAGGCGGATTCATTGCCGCCGACAATGAGGAGATCTGCCTCAATGACCTCGGCAGTCAGGAGGCTTGGTAAGAATAGAAGAGGCAGAAGGAGTTTCATCATAGCTGGGAAATGGGCTGCACCATCGGCCAGAGCTTGATCTCCTCAGCGACGAGGTGCGCGGGCAGTTGGGCGGTTTGGACGAGGAGTTGGCCGAGATCGGCGGGCGAGATGCATTGGGCGAGCACGGCGGGATCACGCGGTGGGAGATGCGCAGCTTCGGTGAACTCCGTCTGGCCCCAGGAAGGCAAAATGGAGGTCACGCGCACGCCGTGAGGTCGCAGCTCGGTGAGCAGGCATCGCGTGAACATGAGTAAACCGGCCTTCGCGGCCGAATACACGCTCCAACCCGGCCACGCATGCGTGGAGCAAGCGCTGCCGATGTTCACGATGAGGCCGCTGCCCTGCTTTTGCATGATCGCAGCGGCGCGACGGCAGCCAAGCATCGCCCCAGTGAGATTGCTGGCGAGGCTTTGAGCGATGGCCTCATCGGACTGATCGCTGGCTGGGCCGATTTTGACGCCCTCGCCTGCGTTGTTGATCAAGACATCGAGACGACCGGTTTGCGCGATCACCTCTGCCATCAAACGATCCCAAGCCGCTCCGTCCGCCACATCGGCCACGAAAGGCGAGGCTCCGATGCGGTTTGCGGTCTCCTGGAGTTTGTCCTGGCTGCGTCCCGTGATCCAGACCCGCGCCCCAGCCTTCATAAAGGCCTCCGCGATGCCCGCGCCGTAGCCGCGAGAGCCGCCGGTGACGATGACAGTGGAGGAGGTCAGGTTTGTCATTTGGGCTGTGAGTTGAAATGGAGAACTGATTGAAGGTCACGAACTACGCGTTTGCAATGGCAAATCTTGTTTTGTATATCAAACACATGCCCAAAGCGCGAAAAACCGCCGCCAACCCCCTCAACCGCTACAAGGTGCCCATCCTCGACCGCACCCTGGATCTGCTGGAGCTGCTTTCAAAGCATCCTGAAGGCATGACACTTACCGCGATGACCGAGGCGCTTGCGATGCCAAAGAACTCCGTCTTCCGCATCGCCACCACGCTCACACTCCGCGGCTATGCCGAGCGCGATGAAGGCACGAAGGCCTACCGCGCCAGCCGCAAGCTGCTAAGCCTCGGCCATGCCGCCGTGGGGGGCGAGCGACTCATCCAAGCCGCCGCACCCATCCTCACCGCCTTGCGCGATGCCACCGGCGAGACCGCCTTGCTCGGCACCCTGGCCGGCAATCACGGCGTCGTGCTCGATCAGGTGCCGTCCTCACATCCCGTGAAGGTCGTCGTCGAGATCGGCCACGCCTTCACCCTGCACACCGCCGCACCCGCGAAGGCCATGCTGGCCCACTGGAGCCCCGAGGCGCAAAAAGCCTTCGTGCAGCAGATGAAGTTCCCCAAACACACGCGCCACACTATCACCAGCGCCACGGCCTTCCTCGCCGAACTGAAGCAAGCCCGCCAAAACGGCTACGCCCTCGACCGCGGCGAAGAGAGCGAAACCTTCGCCTGCGTCGCCGCGCCTGTCTTTGATCATCGCAGCCATCCCGTCGCCTCCATCTGGATCAGCGGCCCCTCGGATCGCGTCACGCCCGGCAGCTTGGAAAAATTAGGCCGGAAGGTGAAGCAGTTCGCCGATCAGCTTTCGCGACAGCTTGGGTATCAGGCGTGTGAATCAGGCTCGTAGCCGAAGAAGGGATAATCATTCTCCGGGACAAAGTTGGCTTCGGCTTGAGCGGAAGGTTCCGGCGCAGCTTGAACGATGACTGGCGAGGCCACGGCGGCAGCCACGGTGCCTTTGAGGGCGTTGAGCAAGGCCTCGCGGCGGGTGAGGGTGGTGGGTTCGGTGTTCATGGAATTGGAGTGTGGTTCAGCCCTCTGGGCTGATCAGATGAGTCCAGAGGACTCAACCACATTGGAATCAGGCTTCGCTAAAGGGTCCGCCGTTTTGCTTCGCGAGCGTTTCACGCACCTTCACGCCATCCAGCGTGCCGACTTCGCTCTTCGCCTTCATCGCGAGCGCGGCGGCGGTTCCGGCGGCTTCGCCGAGGGCCATGGCGGTGGCGGTGACACGGCTGGAGGCGCTGGCTTCGCTGCTGGCGCTGTGACAGCGACCTGCGACGAGCAGATTGCTCACTTTTTGCGGCACGAGGGTGCGATACGAGATGTCGTAGGGCTTCGGTTGGAAGCCGGAGCCGGTGAAGGGTTTATCGACGGAGACCTCGGGCGGATGGATGTCGAGGAACCAGCAGCCCGTGGCGACCGCATCGTCGTGTCGCGTGGTCTTATGCAGGTCTTCGAGCGTGAGCACGTTCAGCCCCACGATGCGACGCGTGTCGCGCACGCCGATGTAAGGGCCGCTCATGATGTAGTAGCTGTTTTCAAAGCCGGGGACCTTGGCCTTCCATTCGTTGAAGATGGTCCACGCGTCCTTGCGGCCTTGGATCTCCGCACGGGTGAAATCGGCGGCATTTGTCGCATCCGCTGGCACGCGGGTGGCGTGGACGTAGCACTCGTCCTTCGCGAAGGCGAA
>JBEIGR010000356.1:0-6080 GCA_040381795.1 Verrucomicrobiaceae bacterium
CTCAAAGGCCGCATCTTCGACAGCCACATGAAGGACCTCACCGAGTTCGGCAACGTCAAAGCCCACGACCTTCCCTTCGGCCAGGGCAAGAGCAACATCGCCGGCATCCTCGCCGAATACGCCGCCCAGGGCTATCCCGGCCCCCTCCACTGCGAATACGAGCACAACTGGGAAACCAGCGTCCCCGAGATCACCCAGTGCCTCGACTTCGTGAAGAACTGGAAGCCCGCCAAGTAAGTTCGTAGTTTGTAGTTCGGGGTTCGCTTCGCGACTTCGTAACAGACCGTCACAGCCGGGGCCGAAATGCCCCGGCTTTTTCGCGTCCATTCACCGCCCCACCTTCAAATACGCGATCAAATCCGCCAGCGACTGCGGCGTCATCGCGGCTTCGAGGCCTTCGGGCATCAGGGAGATGCCCGCGCTCTTCAAGGAGGCCACATCGCTGCGCAGGACGGATTTGGTGATGTTTCCGGCCATCTTCAGCGTCAGGCTCGCGCTGGTTTCGGTGGCGATGACGCCGTAGAGTTGCTCGCCGCTCTTCAGGGTGCAGTGGTAGGCCATGAAGCCGGGCTCGATGATCGCGCTGGGGTCGAGAATGGAGTTGAGGAGCTTTTCGGCGTCGTGCTGCGCCACGCTGCGCAGGTCCGGGCCGAGTTCGAGGCCTACGCCGTCGAGTTTGTGGCAACTGATGCACACACTCGCGAAAACCGTCTTCCCGCGTGCTGCGTCGCCTTGGAGCTTCAGCGCCGGTTTGAACTTCTCCACCACCGCGGTGCGCGAAGCGCTCGTGGAGTCAGCGAAGACCTTCTCGGCCAGACTCGCGATGTTTTTCTTCGGATGCTTCATCAACCGCGCCCGCGTCGCCGCGTCGGCGGATTTGGCTTCAGGCCTTTTCAGCAGCGCCAGTGTCCACGCGTCGTTCGAGAGCAGCGTTTCGAGGATCTGCACGCGCAGCGCCGGCGTGCGTTGGTCCCAGCCTTCGAGCAAAAACTGCTCGCCACCCTGCGGTTGCAGCTTTGCGACGAGCCGCAGCACTTCCGTAGGCGCAGTCGCCAGACTGCGGGAGTCCGGCGTGTTCGTGGGGCCACCCTCCCGCACTTTGGCAAGTGCGCCTACATCGACGCTCTTCGCCCAAAGCTCCGGCAGCAGCGCTTTCACCTTCTCCCGATGCTCGCGATCCGAGGCCAGCAAGGCCAGCGATTCCATCGTCGGAGCCGTTTGGATCGAGTCCGCGGCCTGTTGCAGCCTCGCCGCCATTTTTTCGACTGCTTCACGCGCCTTGGCATCCGTGACCTGTTTCGCGAAAGCAGCCAATGAGAGGTTTTTCTCATCCAAAACGGCCAGAAGCTCCTCGAAGTGCATTTTGGCCTCAACCTGTGAGAGCAGAGCTGAGATAGCCTTCTCGTTGTTAGTCGCCAAAGCACAGCGGAACAGCATTCCGATGGCTTTGTTGTTCTCCGGCTCTCCACCTTCTGGGAAAGCGGCGCAGACGCGTTCAAGATGCGGAAGAACCGAACTCAGCGCCGCGCCTTGCAGCGGAGAATCCGCAGGAGCGGCATCCAGCAACTCCGCGAGCAAATCTCCCGCCCACTCAAACTTCAGCTCGCCGAGCGTGCAGGCCAGTTGAAGGCGGACTTTGGCGTCTTCGTGGTTAACGAGCTGCGAGAGAGCGTCATGGAGCGCTGATGATTCGTCGGCCTTCCAGTCTAGCATTTCAGCCATTTGCAGAGCTTGTTCGCGGACGCGAGCGGTAAGGGCGTCGGTTGGCTGAGTTTGACGAAGCAAGCGCAGGCATATCTCGCCAGGATGGGAATCCTTGCCAATGAGAAGGGCTGTCCAAGCTAAGTGGACAGCCATCATGCCACGGGGACTGGCAAAAGAAGGATCAGAAGGCATTTGGCCTTTCCATGTGGCTACCATCTGCATTTTGTCTCTGAGCCAGCCATTAACTGAGCCAGGTGCGGTCGAAAGGTTGTCCCAGTCGAATACTGGTCGAGACCCGATTGACTCTTTGACGACTTTCCAAATCCGCCCCTTGTCATCCCCTTCGCGGTAATGCGGTAGAAGCTCCTCTTTCCCATTTTGTGGCAGCCACTGCGGGTGCTCGATCATGTAGCGATACATGTCGGCGACCCACAGCGCACCATCCGGCCCGGTGCGGACCATGACGGGGCGGCACCAGCGGTCTTCGCTGGCGAGGAAGTCGGTAGGCGGTGCCTGTAGAGGCAAACGTGAGTTTGCCCCGTTTGCGGAGTCGCCTTCCCGCGCTTTGGCAAGCGCGCCTACATCCACCGTCGCTTTGAAGGTAACGCCATCATCTTCGAGGAGGTGATGCTGCACGACGTTGTGGAAGGGCTCGCAGGTGAAGGCGTGCAAGTGTGGTGCAGGCCTCTGGCCTGCTCCCGGTTGAGCAACCGGGACGGCTGCACCACTTTCGAAGAGCACCTGATCGCGATACACCTCGATGCCGCAGGCGCTGGTGAAGCGTCCGGCCTGATCGAAGCTGTGGAAACGCTTCTCCATGCTGCTGGCGGGATACACGGGCGGATTTCGCGGGAAGAGCTGATGGATAGGGTCCGGCGGGATGACGTGCGGATTGCGGCGCAGGTAGTGATCCTGCAGCACGTAGTGCCAGAGCGGAAAACTGTTCTGCACGCCGAACCAGTGGCCCCAGTCGTCGCGGGCGCGGCCGAATTGCGAGGGGCCGGTCTGCGGATCGAATTCGCCGGTGTCCGGCTTGAAGCGGAAATCGCGGCTGCCGAGGTCGATCTTCTCGCCGGTGAGCTTGCACTCGATTTGCGTGCCTTTGTTGTAGCCGCCATGATGCGCACCCGCGGCGCAATACACCCAGCCGTCCATGCCCCAGCGCAGGCCGTTCACGCGGAGCTGCTGATTGCCGGTGCTGAAGCCAGTGAAGAGCACCTTCTTCGTGCCATCGGGCGAAATGAAAAAGATGTCCGGCGCGGCGGTGACGATGACGCCTTCACGCCAGGTCAAGATGCCAGTGGGATAGCTCAAATCGCTGACGATGACGTGGCGCTTGTCGTAGCGGCCGTCGTGGTCCGTGTCCTCCAGTCGCACGACGCGTCCGCCGGCCTTGCCATTGCCATCCATGCCGAGTGGGTAGTCCGCCATCTCGATGACCCACAGCCGACCCTGCTCATCCCAATCAAACGCGACCGGATCGAGCACCACCGGCTCCGCCGCGACGAGTTCGATGCGGTAACCGTCACGCACATGCCACTTCTTCGCGGATTCTTCGGGGGAAAGTGGCGGAGTTGCTGTTGGCACCTTCGACTTCGCGCCAGCGTCGTGGAGTGCGGTGGCAGAGATGCCAGGGCCTCCTGGCATCGGCGACACCGCTGTCGAGCGGTCATTGGTGTTCGATGGCTTGCCAGCCTTTGACAGCGGTGTGGCGCTATCGCTTCCCACCGCACTCCACGACGCTGCCGCGCCCTCGACGACCCCATCCGAAAACTCACCTTCCAGCGGCGCGAAGTCATCGCAGCGTTTGCCAAAGAACAATTCCTTCGCGCCGGGAGCCGTGACGGGCAGTTCGGCGTCGATCTCCACCTTACCATTGAGCGTCACCTTCACGCGTGAGCCGAGACGCTCCAGCTTCACGTCATTCCACGTGCCCGGCTCGATGACCGTCGTGCCGCGCACGATTTGCGAGGCCGCATTGCCATTGAAGACGAACAACCGGCCCGGTGAAGAGTCCTTGTAGTTCCCGCCGATGCCGAGGTGATCGCCCGGCGCTTGATGATCGCCTTTCGGACCACGAGAGATGAGGTAGGCGGTCACGGCGCTGACGTTGTTCGCCTTCGTGTTCTTGAAGCGCATCGACGCTGACCAGTTCTCCGAGTGTGGTGCAGTCCTCTGGACTGCGTCTTTCTGAGCAGCCGAGACGGCTGCAGCACGCTTCTTCCGCTCTGCCCGCGAAACGGCCCGCTTCGCATTCTCCTCGCCCACTTTGGAGATGTCCCAGAGCTTCGCAATGAGCGAAGGCTCAATGACGCGATCCCAGATCGTGATCTCGTCGAGTCGGCCTTCGAGTCCTTGGCCGAAAAGCACCTCGTTGGCCGCTTTCCCGGCCCTTCCGGTCAAAACGGGCTTCTCGGAGCCATCGAGATGCACGCGCGCGTTTTCGCCATCGCGGATGAGCACGGCGAAGTGCCAGTCATCGGCGAAACAAGGAGCCGGACTTGCCAAGTCCGGGTTTGAAGAGGGAATTGGCAAGTCCCTCTCCTTGTTCGCGCCCCATTCGAGCCTCACCATGTGATCCGGGAACTGATGCGCCTTCAAGCTCACACCCAGCGCATGGATCAACTCGCCCGTGCGATCACTCGCGCCGCTTTCGTGGCCGAGCCAGAACCAAAGGGCGATGGAGGACTGGGTTCCAAGTTTCAGGTTTGAAGTTTCAAGATGACCTCCGGCGAGATGGATGGAGCGGTTGATGCCCTTGGAACTGGTGAATGCAGAACCGGTGAGGGAAGATTCAGCGTCGTAACCGAGCCTACTGCCGGCTCCGGGCAGATAGAAGGCATGAGGACCAACCAATTTCGCCAGTTGTGTCTCGTTGTTGATCACGGAGATCAAAGAGCTTCCCCCAGTTTGGCCGCAGCCAAAGTGCGCCAGAGGATTGATGGAATGAATTTCTGCCGCATAAGGCCCGGCGAGAGAGCCCTGTTGGCGCTTCTTGTCATTTGTCAGCAAAGCGATGGATTTACTGAGCTGATCGACCATTTGCGGCTCGGCTTTGACTTCAAGCCCGGCTGTTCGCGCAGGCCACGTTGTGTATCCGCCGAGTGTGTGCTGCTCAGGTGGTGGAATGTAGCCTGTCGCATCATTCGCCAGCTCAATGTTGAAGTGTGTTCCAAACGGAGAGACTTCCCGCAGCTTCAACCCCGTGATCGCATAAACCTCGTTCGGTAGCGTGGCGATGCTCAGATCGCCGATGCGGATGGCTTGGAGCTTCACGCTGGTCTTTTGCCGCTCGTGAAGGATGAGCGCCTCTCTCGCATAGACTTCCTCTTTGTTCTTCGGCACATCGTTTTCGATCTTCGCAGCGATGGGACGGGCCCAGGCGAGGCGTTTTTCGTCGGGGACGCGATACTTGAGCTCCAACGTCTTCTCGACCATGCCGAGCGGGGCGTGGTCGGCATACTTCACGGTTTGCAGGGCTTTGATCGCGCTGTCGGCGACCTCGGAGGCGTAGGTGTCGATGGTGATCGTCTTTTTCTCCGCGCCGTAGTCCATCCACATCTGGTCGCCGCTGGTGCCCTGGCTCATGGCGCAGACGAAGGGGCCGTTGCCATCGCCCTGCTGGCCCATTTTCGCGGCGAGGTGCTTGCAGAAGAGGCCGAAGTAGTCGGCGGAGACCGGCGCGGTGCCAAAGTAGTGCTGCGAGTAGTTCGCGAGCACGCCGAGCGGTTTGCCATCGAGTGTTTGCAGCGCGATGACGCTGAGCTGCGGGTCCACCGGGCCGCTGGGGCCGACGACGTCCTTGCTGAGGTAGCCGGGGTGCATGTTCGCGCGGCCCGTGGGCTGGCCGAAGGGATCGACGACCTCCTTGCCCGGCAGGCGAATCCAGCGGCGGTTGTGCGTGTGCTCCCAGTCATCGAACGAGCCCCAGCCGATGCGGGCCGGTTGCAGCGCCGCATTCGCCGCCACGATGGCCTCGGCGATCTTCGGCGTGAGGAATTTCGCATACACGGTGTCCTTTCGCGTGCCAAGGCAACCCATCGCCGCCGGCGCGGAGTGCGTGTGCGTGGCGCTGACCATCATGCGGTCCACCGGAATGCCGCACTGCTTCGCCGCGATGCCTTTGGCCTCATCGATGAGCGACTGCTCCATCATGCACGTATCCACGATGGCGAAGGCGATCTTCATCTTCCCATCATCGAGCACAAAACTTCGCACGAAGAGCTTGTCCGCGAGCTTTTCGCCCCGTCCCTCCAGAAACCCACCCGCGATGATGCGCGGGAACTCCGTGGGTGAGATGTCCACCGTGGCCACTCCGGCGCGGAAGGTGGCCGCGGAGGTGAGTGTGGTGAGGAGAGCGAGGCAGGTGAGAACGA
>JBEIGR010000357.1:0-6076 GCA_040381795.1 Verrucomicrobiaceae bacterium
CTGAGTTTGTCGCTCGCCGGTTTCGCCGGTGCCGTGGCTGTGTGGGTGGTGGTATTTTTTGCCACCAAGTATGTCTCGCTGGCTTCCATCACCGCCGCGCCCGCCGTGCCCGCCGTGATGGCATTCATGATGTGGCGTCAGGGCAAATGGGACGCGGTGATGCTCACTTTTGGCAGCGTCGTCATGGTGCTCGCCGTCTGGAAGCATCGCTCAAACATCCAGCGGCTGCTCGCTGGCACAGAAAACCGCGCCGGAGCCAAAAAAACACCCAACTCATGAATTCCCCTCCTGCCATGCAAAGCGCCGCGGTGATCGGCGCAGGGAGCTGGGGCACCACCCAGGCTGCGATACTCGCCTGGCGTGGCATTCAGGTCCAGTTTTGGGGGCGTGATGCCAGCCTGATGGCGGAAATCGCCGCCACGCGGAAAAACCCGCGCTACCTGCCGAACCTCGAACTTCCTTCCAAGGTCGAGGTGGTGACAAACGCCGCCGATTTAAAGCCCGTGGACATGCTCGTCTTCGTCGTGCCTTCCAAAGGCATTCGCGAGGCCGCTCAGCTCATCGCTTCTTCACCGGCTGCGCAGAGCCGTGTGGTCGTTTCCTGCGCCAAAGGCATCGAAATGAACACCGGCCTCCGCATGAGCCAGATCCTCGCCGAATCGCTCTCGCAAAGCACGCTGGCCGTGCTCACCGGTCCGAATCATGCCGAGGAAGCCGCCGCCCAGCTCGCCACCGCCGCTGTCGTCGCCTGCCAAAACGACGAAATCGCCAAAGCCGTGCAGAGCTGCTACACCCTGCCCTTTTTCCGCTGCTACACCACCGATGACATCACCGGTGCCGAGTGGGCCGGAGCCATGAAAAACCCTTACGCCATCGCCGCCGGCATCGCCCTGGGCCTCAAACTCGGCGATAACGCCATCGCCGCCCTCGTCACGCGAGCACTGGCGGAAATGGTCCGCCTCGGTGTGGCCATGGGTGGGCGCATGGAGACCTTTTACGGCCTCAGCGGCGTAGGGGATCTCATGGCCACCTGCTACTCCGAGCACAGCCGAAATCACCGCGTGGGCCTCCTGCTCGGCCAGGGCCAGCCGCTGGAGCAAATCCTCTCCAGCACCCGCATGGTGGCGGAGGGCGTTTTGAATACCGCCAGCCTTCACCAAGCCGCCCGAGCACGCGGCGTCCGCACGCCCCTGCTCGATGAAATCCACGCCGTGCTTCACGAGGGAAAATCCGCCCGTGAAGGCATGAAAGCGCTCCTTTCCCGTGATCCACGCCCCGAGGCAGATTGAGGCCATTGAGCTCTCCCACCCTCTCGTCGAAGCCATCGAGAAAAACGATTTCGCGCCATCATTTGACGCACCTCCCAGACCATGCAAGATGCCGCGCTTTCCGGCCAAAGTAGAACGAGTTTTCCAACTCGTTCAGCCCCCGAAAGCACCCCAACTGAACGCTTTCCCCAAAAAATCCCTGATCGCTCCCTGCTGATCCATCTTTCCCCCTCCCCCATGCCCAAAGACACCTCCATCAAAACCATCCTCGTCATCGGTTCCGGCCCCATCGTCATCGGCCAGGGCTGTGAGTTCGACTACTCCGGCGTCCAGGCTTGCAAGGCCCTGCGTGAGGAAGGCTATCAGGTGGTGCTCATCAATTCCAATCCGGCCACCATCATGACGGACCCGGAGTTCGCCTTCCGCACCTACATCGAGCCGATCAATCCCGAGATCGTCGAGAAGATCATCATCAAAGAAAAGCCCGATGCACTCCTCCCGACGCTCGGCGGTCAAACGGCGCTGAACTGCGCCATGTCGCTGTGGAATGCCGGCACGCTGACGAAGCATGGCGTGCGCATGATCGGCGCGAATGCGGAGGCCATCGAGAAAGGTGAAGACCGGCTCAAATTCAAAAACGCCATGCTCAAGATCGGGCTCGACCTGCCGCAGTCCGGCGTGGCGCACACGATTGAGGAAGCCCGCGAGATTGCGGCTCAGATCGGCACGCTGCCGCTCATCATCCGCCCGGCTTACACGCTCGGTGGCACCGGCGGCGGCATTGCTTACAACAAGGAGGAGTTTGAAACCATCACGGCGAACGGACTCGATCTCTCGCCCGTCACGGAAGTGCTCATCGAGGAGAGCTTGCTCGGCTGGAAGGAGTTCGAAATGGAGGTCATCCGCGACAAGGCGGACAACTGCGTCATCATCTGCTCCATCGAGAATCTCGACCCCATGGGCGTGCATACCGGCGACTCGATCACCGTGGCGCCGATCCAGACGCTCACGGATCGTGAATACCAGATCATGCGCGACTTCTCCTTCGCCTGCATCCGCGAGATCGGCGTGGAGACGGGTGGATCGAACATCCAGTTCGCCGTGCATCCCGACACGGGCCGCATGATCGTCATCGAGATGAATCCCCGCGTCAGCCGCAGCTCCGCGCTCGCGTCGAAGGCCACCGGCTTCCCCATCGCGAAGATCGCCGCGAAGCTCGCGGTCGGTTACACGCTCGATGAGTTGAAGAACGACATCACGCGCCACACGCCCGCAGCCTTTGAGCCGACCATCGACTACGTCGTCACCAAGATCCCGCGTTTCACCTTCGAGAAGTTCCCTGGTGCCAACGAAACGCTCACCACGCAGATGAAATCCGTCGGCGAGGCCATGGCCATCGGCCGCACCTTCAAAGAGAGCCTGCAAAAGGCCCTGCGCAGTTTGGAGATCAAGCGCTTTGGCCTCATCGGCGATGGTGCCGACAAGGAAGTCGATGACGAGACGCTCACGACCAAGCTCACCGTGCCGAACGCCGAGCGCATCTTCTTCCTCGGCCAGGCCTTCGCCAAGGGCTGGGATGTGGATCGTGTGTTCGACCTGACCAAGATCGACCGCTGGTTCCTGCGGCAGATTGAGGAGATTGTGAAGGAGCAGAAGGCTATGCCCAATCGTCCTGCCGGACGGGAGATTGCTGATTCGACAGTCGATTTGCTGAAAACCTTTCCAAAAGGTAACAAAGAAGAAGCTGACTTCAGAAAAGCAAAGCGGCTGGGCTTCTCAGATCGTCAGATCGCAATTGCCACATGTTGCTCCGAGGCTGACGTTCGTCGCACAAGGAAAGCCCTCGGCATCATCCCCACCTACCGCCTCGTGGACACCTGCGCGGCCGAGTTCGAGGCCTTCACGCCTTACTACTACTCCACCTACGGCATCGAGGACGAGGTGCGCGACAACGACCGCAAGAAAGTCATGATCCTCGGCGGCGGCCCGAACCGCATCGGCCAGGGCATCGAGTTCGACTACTGCTGCGTCCATGCCAGCTTCGCCCTGCGCGAGCTCGGCTACGAGACCATCATGGTCAATTCCAACCCCGAGACCGTCTCCACCGACTACGACACCAGCGACAAGCTCTACTTTGAGCCCCTCACGCTCGAAGACGTGCTGAACATCTACGAGCGCGAAAACCGCCACGACCAGGTGCTCGGCGTCATCGTCCAGTTCGGCGGCCAGACCCCGCTGAATCTCGCCAAAGGCCTCGAAGAAAACGGCGTCCGCATCATCGGCACCTCGCCGAAGAACATCGAACTCGCCGAAGACCGCAAGATGTTCGCCAAGCTGCTCGACGACCTCGGTTTGCACCAGGCCCCCAGCGGCACCGCCACCTCGCTAGAGGAGGCCTTGGCCATCACCGCCAAGATCGGTTACCCCAGCCTCGTGCGCCCCAGCTTCGTGCTCGGCGGTCGCGCCATGCAGATCGTCTATAGCGACGCCGAACTCACCCACTACATGAAGAACGCCGTCGAGGCCACGCCCGACCGCCCCGTGCTCGTGGACCGCTTCCTCGAAGACGCCACCGAGGTCGATGTCGATTGCATCAGCGACGGCGAAACGACCGTCATCGGCGCCATCATGGAGCACATCGAAGAAGCCGGCATCCACTCCGGCGACAGCGCCTGCGTCATCCCGCCCTTCAGCCTCACGCCAGCGATGCAGGACCGCATCCGCGACGCCGCCAAGAAGCTCGCCAAGGCCCTCAACGTCCGCGGCTTGATGAACATGCAGCTCGCCGTCAAAGGCGACGACCTCTACGTCATCGAGGTCAATCCCCGCGCCTCCCGCACCGCGCCCTTCGTCAGCAAAGCCATCGGCGTCCCGCTGCCCAAGCTCGCCGCCAAGATCATGGCCGGCAAGACCTTGAAGGAACTCGGCTTCACCGAAGAAGTCATTCCGAAGCATCACAGCGTCAAAGAAGCCGTATTCCCCTTCAGCAAGTTCACCGGCGTGGACATCATCCTCGGCCCCGAGATGAAGAGCACCGGCGAAGTCATGGGCATCGACTACGATCTCGGCATGGCCTTCGCCAAGAGCCAGATGGCCGCCGGCGGCACCCTGCCCACGAAGGGCAACGTCTTCATCAGCGTCAAAGACACAGACAAGCTCAAAGCCACCAGCTCCGGCAAAGTCGGCGATCCTTCGAGCCAACAAACAGCATCAACGGAAACCGACCGCCCCAACGTCGTGAGAATCGCCAAAGGCTACGCCGACCTCGGCTTCACCCTCTACGCCACCAGCGGCACCGGCAGCGTCATCACCGAAGCCGGCATCCCCGTGAACGTCCTCCCCAAACTCGCCAGCGGCCAGCGCCCCAACGTCATCGACCTGATGAAGAACAAGGACATGGCTTTGGTCATCAACACGCCGTCCGGCAAGAACCCCCGCGAAGACGAAGTGAAGATCAGAACAGCGGCGATGCAGAATAGGATTCCGATCATGACCACGCTGCGCGGGGCTGATGCGGCACTGCGGGCGATCAAGTCACTGCAAGGCAGCGAGGTGCAGGTGAGGGCTTTGCAGGAGTATCATCAGTAGCCGATTCAGCCATGCCCAAGGTCACGTCTGCCATCCCTATCATGTTCGACGTCATTCGTGACGATGAACTGGCCGACGTGACTCTCAATTTCTCGGATAATCGAGATGTCATGTCCGCCACTCGTTGGAGAGTTCCCCGTGAGCTTGGAAATGTCCCCGGCATGCAGGTTCGGGCGGCTGATGCTCGTGAATTCGCAAAGCTCGCCGCCAAACGCTGGAAGCATTATCGCGATACCAGCACCGCCGCGTTTAGTCTGCCCCAACTGAAAAAGATGATCGCCGCTGATCCTGAGGGCGAATTTTGTTTTCACCTCAAAGTCACCGCCGATTGGTTCCCGGCCAGCCTCGGTGGCGCGATGGTTCGCCGCACTTGGTGTCATCACCTCATGATCGACTTTCTCTTTGTCCATCCGAGCATCTCCGGGAAGACGATCCAGGTACGGAATGTCGGGATTCAAACCCTTCGATGCATTTGCTTGATTGCACGTGAGTTGGGGTGTGATCGCATCTGGGGTGAGGCCACCCGCGACTCTGCGCCCTTTTATGCCCGTCAGCTCGATCAGGTTGTCAAAGATCAGTTCCAGATCGACAAACCGCAGATCCGCCGCCTGTCGTCCGAACTCCTGGCGTAAGGCGATCCTCTTCTTGCCAGTATCATACGCTGCGAATACACTCCTCCCATGAGAAAGCCCGTTTCCGAACTGTCCAACCAGGAAAAATCTCGCCGCCTCGCCCGCGCCCGCAAAGACGCTGACATGGAAGGCGACCTTCCCGTGTTCCTTGGCAATCCGAACAGTCTGTTTCTCGCCCGTACCGCACGCCGGAGAATGCCAGCAGCCCGGAAAATCGCCAAAGTGACTGCATGAGCCCCCTATCGCTCCCATCGGATCGCCCCAACGTCGTCCGCACACCAACGTTCTACGCCGACCTCGGCTTCACCCTCTACGCCACCAGCGGCACCGGCAGCGTCATCAGCGAAGCCGGCATCCCCGTGAACATCCTCCCCAAACTCGCCAGCGGCCAGCGCCCCAACGTCATCGACCTGATGAAGAACAAGGACATGGCCCTCGTGATCAGCACGCCCAGCGGCAAGAACCCGCGCGAAGACGAAGTGAAGATCCGCACGGCCGCCATGCAGAACCGCATCCCGATCATGACCACGCTCCGTGGTGCTGATGCCGCGCTGAGAGCGATCAAGTCACTGCAAGGCAGCGAGGTGC
>JBEIGR010000358.1:0-6073 GCA_040381795.1 Verrucomicrobiaceae bacterium
GCCGAGTCGAAGGCGCTCGGCGACAAACCGGATGCGGCGGGCAAAAAGCGTCTCGACGAGTTGAAAAAGGAAGTCACCGCGCTCGAACTCCGCATCGGTCATGGTGAGTATTTTCATCCCGGCAAACCGCAGGCCATCGCGGTGCAGGATGCGGAAAAGCCCGCCGACATGCGCGTGACCATCCGAGGCAATCCGTATGCGCTGGGAGACACCATCCCGCGCGGTCTCGTGCGTGTGGCCATGTGGGGACCGCAGCCGAAGATTCCCGCCGGACAGAGCGGTCGCTTGCAACTCGCCGACTGGATCGCCAATGCTCGCAACCCGCTCACCGCCCGCATTGCGGTAAACCGCGTCTGGCAGAAGCTCTTCGGCGAGGGGTTGGTGCGCAGCGTCGATTACTTCGGCACGCGCGGCGACACGCCGAGCCATCCCGAGCTGCTCGATCATCTGGCGCATCGCTTCATGAAGGAAGGTTGGTCGCAAAAGAAGCTCATTCGCATGCTCGCCCTAAGCCGCACCTACCGGCTCGCCAGTGGCAATCCGCCATCGAAGGATCCCGAAAACAAGCTGCTCACCCGCATGAACCGCCAGCGGCTCGATGCCGAGTCCATCCGCGATGCGATGCTGGTGGCGAGCGGTCGCCTTGCTGCGCCGGTCGGAGGTCCGGGACTGCCGCTGGAGTTTCCGGAGAACATCACCGGCCTGCCGCTGAAGGAGAAGCAGGACGGTCACCCGCAGTTCAGCCTCAAAAAAGAGCGTGAGTCCCAGGCGGTGGAGCGCACGCTGTATCTGCCCGTGGTGCGCACCGGCACGCAGCCTGGCACAGCGCGGCTGCGCGATGTGTTCGACTTCCCACAGCCTGCGCAGTTCACCAGCAAGCGCAGCGAGACCACCGTGCCCACGCAGTCGCTGTATTTGCTGAATGCCGATCTCATCCGCGAGCGTGGCGAAGATCTCGCGAAGACCTTGCTCGCCATCCAGGAGGACGATGCGGCCCGCCTCGCACGGCTCTGGTTGCGTGTCTTGAGCCGTCCCATCACCGCCGCCGAGCGGGAGGACGCGCTCACCTTTCTGCAAGCCTCCCACGCCGCCGGTGAAACCCCGGCCTGGACCGAGCTGGCCCGCGCCCTCTTCGGCACAAACGAGTTCCTTCTCCGCTTTTGATTCCAAAATCCAATCGCCCAATAGCCCCAAAATTGAACCCAATGCGTCTCGCTTCCGTCCTGACTCCGCTCAATGAACATCACCTGGCGCTCGCTGCGCAGTGTGGTGTGGCGGAGATCACGGTGAGGTATCCCGGAGCGGAACTCGCACCGCTGCTGTCGACGAAGGCGCAGATCGAACGCCATGGGATCAAGCTCGGTATTATTGAGGGCTGCCTGCCCATCGAGAAGCTCAAAATCGGCCGCGATGATGGCAGCGACATGGCGGCGATGAAGCTGCTGCTCCAGCACATGAGCGAGGCGGAGATTCCGCTGCTTTGCTACAACTTTATGGCTGGCACCGACTGGGTGCGCACGACACTCAATGCAAAGGAACGCGGAGGTGCCTTGGTGACCGCTTTTGATCTACGCGATGCCGAAAAGGCGATGTCGTTGAGCGCTACAGCGAGCCAGATCGGCAGTGAAACGATCTCCGCTGAGGCTTTGTGGATCAACTTGGAGCGGATGCTCGAGGCACTGCTGCCCGAGGCCGAGAAGCGCGGCATCACGCTGGTCATGCATCCAGATGATCCGCCGCTGCAAGTGTTTGCAGGCAAGGCGCGCATCATGAACAGCGTCGAAAACTTCGCGCGGCTCATGCGCATCGCTCCGAGCCAGCAAAACGCGATTTGCTTCTGCCAGGGCACCTTCACCGCGATGGGCGTGGACATTCCCGCAACGATCCGCCGCCTTGGCCCACACATTCGCTACGTCCACTTTCGCGATGTGCGCGGCACCGCCGATGCATTTGCCGAGACCTTCCACGACAACGGGCCCACCGACATGGTCGCTGCCATGCAGGCCTATCGAGACATCGGCTTCGAAGGCCCGATGCGCCCGGATCATGTCCCGCAGCTCGATGGTGAAGACGATGGCGAACCCGGCTACACCATGATGGGTCGCTTGTTTGCCTATGGTTACATGCGCGGGCTCATGCAGGCAGTGAAGCAATGACGAAACCGAAATGATGAATCTGCAATCCACGCCACCCATTCCATGAAGCCTGAAGAATCTTCGACTCCACACGGCTGCCTTCCACCTTGGAAGGTGGAGGAGCTGCCTGCGCCGTTGCCGTTCAGCTTTCGCAATGCCCTGCGCACCATTGGGCCGGGCGCTATCTTGCTCGTGGGTGCCATCGGCATGGGCGAGTGGATCGCAGGACCTTTGTTTGTCGTGCAGCATGGGCGCAGCGTGCTCTGGATCGCCACGCTGGCCTTTGTGTTGCAATCACTGCTCAATCTCGAAGCCGTGCGCTACACGCTCTACACTGGCGAACCAGTCCTGACCGGCTTCATGCGGCTAAAACCCGGCGCGCGAGTTTGGGGCGGGTTTTATGCGCTCGCTGGATTTGCTCAGCTCGGTATGCCCGCGGCGGCTGCAGGGTGTGCGGGCGTGGCGTTTGCCCTTCTCAATGGCCGCGCACCAGTGGATGGTGATGCGTCGATGGTCACATGGATAACCATTGCGATCACCTTGGTTGCGGCAGTCGTGCTTGCATCGGGAACCAAGGTTGAGCGCCTGTTGGAGCGGCTGTCGTGGATGATGATTGTCTTCATCTTTGG
Source organism: Verrucomicrobiaceae bacterium (assembly GCA_040381795.1). Classification (GTDB taxonomy): domain Bacteria; phylum Verrucomicrobiota; class Verrucomicrobiia; order Verrucomicrobiales; family Verrucomicrobiaceae; genus Prosthecobacter. Next base: position 2,765 of record JBEIGR010000358.1, read on the forward strand.
CTTTCTTCTGTGGGTGAATCTCACCTTTGTGCCGATCAAGGATTGGCTCAGCACGCTGGGTGGATTTTTCTCCTTTGGCTTGATCCCGGAGAAGGTGGACTTCGTCATGCTGGCAGTGTTTGCCGCGCTCGCTGGCAGTGGTGGTGTTGGCAATCTCGCCATCGCCAATTGGTTTCGCGACAAAGGCTTCGGCATGGGCTCCAAAACCGGCAACATGGGCGGCGTGTGGAGTACGGAGCAGACGCTTGCTCCAGTGGGCAGCGTGTTTCCGATCAACCCAGAGAATCTTCGCCGCTGGCGCGACTGGTGGCGCTATGCCGTGATCGATCAGTCTGGCTTGTGGATGCTCGGCTGCATCGTCGGCATGTTTTTGATGACGAACCTCGCCGCTTCGTTGTTCCAGCCGGGCATGGAGGTCTCCGGCGTGGCCGCAGGGGTGTTTCAGGCGGCGGAGATGCGCAAGCTGTGGGACGGCTTCTGGTTCCTCGCGCTGATGAACGGCTTCTGGATTTTGTTTTCCACCGCGCTGACGAATGTCGATGTGCTGGCGCGCGTGATCGCCGACATGGCCTGGGCGGGTGGCGCAGTGCCCAAGAAGATGCCCGTGGGTCGGCTCTACGGCCTACTGCTGCTCGTCTTTACTGGTTTCGCATGCCTGGGTGCCTTCATCGGCGATGCCAAACTGTTGTTGTCCATCCTCGGAGCTACCGCTGCACCCCTGACGGCCTTTTCCGCGCTACAGATCCTGCGCGTGAACACCACGCTGCTGCCCCGCGAGCTGCAACCACCGCTGTGGCGCAAACTGGCGCTCGTTTTGACCGCCGTGTTTTACGGTGCCGTCTCCGTTGCCATGATTCACCAGCTTATCTCTCGTTGATTTCCTATGTCCCGCATCACAGCCATCGAAACCGCCATCCCGTCCGGCATCATGCCCAACCTGCTGCTCGTCCGCATCCACACGGAGGACGGCTTCATCGGCTGCGGGGAGACCTATTACACGCCACATGCCATCGCCTCGCTCATTCATGACTGGATGGCGGAACGCCTGCTTGGCGCGGATGCGCTCGCCATCGAATCACACTGGCGCTTCCTTTACGAACGCTGCACGCCCTTTGGTCATCCTGGCGCGGAAATGCGCGCGCTGTCGGCCATTGATCTCGCACTGTGGGACATTCTCGGCCAGGCCTGCAATCAACCGGTGTATCGCCTGCTCGGCGGCCCCGTGCGGGACGCGATACCCGTCTACAACACCAGCGGCGGCCCTAGCTACGGCGCGCTCGTCGGTGTGACCGGCACACCGAAACATCCCGGCTGGCCAGGCTACGGCGACATCGGTCAAAGAGGTCCGCTACAGGACAACTGGGCCTCCCATTTCGCCGCGGGGGATCTCGCCGAGGAACTGCTGGCCGAGGGCATCACCGCGATGAAACTCTGGCCCTTTGACCGTGCCGCTCATCGAAGTGGTGGCCTACACATCTCGTGGGCCGATGTTGAAGAAGCGATGCAGCCGCTACGTGAGATCCGCGAGCGTGTGGGCATGAAAATGGACATCGCCATCGAAGGACACGCCTTTTTCCATCTGCCCGCCGCCGAGCGCATCGCAGACGCGCTGCGCGAGATCAAGCCCCTCTGGCTCGAAGATGTTCTCCGCGTCGATCACGTTGGCACGCTGGCCGATTTCCGACGTCGCAGCGGCCTGCCCATCGCCGCGAGTGAGATGCTGCTCGGCCGCAAAGAATACCTCGCCGTGTTGCAGGCGCACGCGTGCGACTACTGCATGGTCGATCCTACGTGGAACGGCGGCATCAGCGAAACACGCCGCGTCATCGACATGGCGCAGACCTTCAACATTCCCTCCACCATCCACGACTGCACCGGCCCGCTCACTCTCTTCAGCGGCCTCCATCTCGCCGCTTCGTCGGCCAATGTCGTCTTCCAGGAAACCGTTCGCGCCCACATCCGATCGTTCTACGACAAGCTGGTCGACACGCTGCCGGTGATCTCTAATGGCAAGGCGCAGTTGCCGACCGGCGTGGGTCTCGGCACGCGATTGAAAGACGAACTGTTCCACGAAGGCGTGAATGGATGGAGAATCAGCCGGACAAGCCTTGCCACGGGCTCGTAGTAATGAATATCCCATGAATCTCTCCCCTTTCACCACCACACGCCGCGCCTGGCTGCGTCAAACCAGCGCGGGCTTTGGCGCGATGGCCCTGCATGGTCTGCTGAATGCGGCCTCCAATCCGCTCGCGGTGCGTGCGCCGATGCTCCAGCCGCGGGCGAAGCGTGTCATCTTCCTCTTCATGTCCGGCGGTCCCTCGCAGATGGATCTCTTCGATCCGAAGCCGCTCATCCAGCAACGGCACGGCAAGTCCGTGAAGGCCCCGCTGCCGGAGCAGCATCGTCATGAGAGCACGGACGGGTTGCTTGCCCTCGGCACCGACATCCCGGTGCGGCCTCGCGGTCAGTCCGGCGTCACCATTTCCGACCTGCTGCCGCACACCGCCGCCATCGCCGATGATCTCTGCCTGCTGCGTGCCGTGCATGCGGACAACAACCAGCACGGCCCCGCTTTGCTCCAGATGCACACCGGAGCCATCGCCGAGGCGCGGCCCTCGCTTGGCTCATGGATCAGCTACGGCCTCGGCACCGAAAACCAAAACCTGCCCGCCTTTCTCACCATCCATCCAGGCATCGACACGCGGAACTACAGCGCCTCCTTCCTGCCCGCTGCGCACCAGGGCACGCCCGTGACGCTCCCGGCCAAGGTGAGCGATCCCGCCATCGCCTTCCTCACCGATCCCGCGACGGATGACGCCTCCCAGCGGCGGCGCTTTGACTTCATCCAGCGCATGAACCGCCGCCTGCTCGCGCATCACGAAACCGATGCCCGCATGGAGGGCATGATCCACAGCCTGGAGACCGCCTTTCGCATGCAGACGGCCACGCCGGATCTGGTCGATCTCTCCAAGGAATCCGAGGCCACGAAGAAGCTCTATGGTATCGGCGAAAAGACGACGGACAGGAACGGCCGCGCCTGCCTGCTCGCACGCCGTCTCAGCGAGGCCGGAGTGCGCTTTGTGCAAGTCACCATGGACGGCTGGGATCACCACGGCGACATCCGCGGCGCTCTGCCAAAGAGTTGCGCCGCCAGCGACCTGCCTTGCGCCGGTTTGATCCGCGATTTGAAATCACGCGGCCTCCTCGAGGACACCCTCGTGGTCTGGAGCGGCGAATTCGGCCGCACTCCCTGGAGCCAGGATCTGAGCCGCACCGCGCCGATCGAGAAGCACGGACGCGAGCACCAGC
>JBEIGR010000359.1:0-6052 GCA_040381795.1 Verrucomicrobiaceae bacterium
CAAAGCACTGCGTGTAGCTGACGGACGATTTGAAGACCTGCTTCGGATCGTGGTTGTGAAAGCCCCAGAAGTAGATGCGGCGGACATTGTTCATCCTGCCGCAGAGTTTCAGCACCTCGCGCAGCGGCACGCCGGTCCACAGGCCCTGGCCCAGCGGCGTGTCGATGTTCAGGCACTGCATGGCTTTGAGGAAGTGAACCTCGTGCTTCTTGCCCAGCTCCATGAGCGTGGGCAGATCGAGCGCGTTGCCATCGGTGAGCGTGAGCGGCTTTTGCAAGGTGGCGGGCACCTTGGTGTGCGGGTCCTCGATGAAGGCATCCGCCGTGATCTCACAGCGCCACGTCTCCGGTGTGAGGCGTGCCTGGAGCAAGGCCTCGCCCACCAGTGTGTGCGGCTTCGGCGTGCCGCGAGACACGTCGTAGAAATCCAGATCCGGCGTGAGCAACGGCTGAAGCTTCGGCGCAGGCGTCTCCGCACGCGAAACGGAGGCTGCCGCAAGGCCCAGGCTGCTGGCGCGGATGAAACGCCGACGGGAAATCAAATTCATGCGGCCTGAACGGGCCAAGGGGCAGGATGTTGTCATCGCTTTCCACTCCTCTCCGCCGAATCCTGGGCAACACTGCGGCTCTTCATCGCGTAAAGTTCTCATCATGATCTCTCCTCTTCATCGCCGCGCCTTTCTTGGCAAAACATCGCAAGGCCTCGGGGCCGTTGCGTTGGCTTCGCTGCTCAAACCGGCTTCTGCAGCGCCCACGCTGGGTGTTTTGAAATCGCTGCCGTTGCCGCAGAAGGCGAAGCGAGTGATCTGGCTGACGATGGCGGGCGGGCCGTCGCATTTGGAGACGTTTGATCCGAAGCCGAAGCTGGCGGCGATGGATGGGAAGCCGATGCCGGAGTCGTTCACGAAGGGCCAGCAGCTCGCGCAGCTTCAAGGCAAGCCACTGAACTGCTTCGGGCCGCAGCACAAGTTCGCGAAGTTTGGGAAGAATCAGATCGAGATTTGTGAGCTGTTTCCTCAGATCGGCAGCGTGATCGACGACATCTGCCTGATCCGCAGCATGACCACGGATGCGATCAATCATGATCCGGCGCACATGTTCATGAACACCGGCTCGCAGATCGCGGGTAGGCCGAGCATGGGCTCGTGGATCACGTATGGACTCGGCACCGAGGCGGCGGATTTGCCGGGGTTCGTCGTTTTGACCTCGCTCGGGCAAGGCGGGCAGAATCAGCCCATCGCGGCGCGGCAGTGGAGCAGCGGCTTTTTGCCGTCGAAGTATCAAGGCGTGCAGTTGCGGGCCAAAGGCGATCCCGTTCTGTATCTGACGAACCCGAATGGCGTCACGCGTGAGCGCCAAGGAGCCGATGTGGCGGCGATCAATGCGCTGAACAAGGCGCACGATTCGCTGGTGGATGATCCGGAGATCGCCACACGCATCGCGCAGTATGAGATGGCCTTCCAGATGCAGGCGAGCGTGCCGGACCTGATGGATGTGAGCAAGGAAGGCGCGAAAACGCTGGAGCTATACGGCTGCCAGCCGGGCGATGGCTCCTTCGCGTCGAACTGCCTGCTGGCGCGTCGTCTCGCTGAGCGTGGCACGCGTTTCATTCAGCTCTATCACAAGGACTGGGACCACCACGGCGGCGTGAAGCTCGGCGTGGAGCAAAAAGCAAAAGAGATAGACCGTGCGTGCATGGCGCTCATCACCGATCTGAAGCAGCGCGGCATGCTCGATGAGACTTTAATCGTCTGGGCAGGTGAATTCGGCCGCACGCCGATGTCACAGGGCGGCAGCGGTCGCGATCATCACAACAAGGCGATGAGCGTGTGGATGGCTGGCGCAGGCATTCAGGGCGGCATCGTCCACGGAGCCACCGATGACCTTGGTTATGCGGCGATGGAGAAAATCACCACCGTTCATGATCTGCATGCCACGATGCTTCACCAGCTCGGCATCAAGCACGATGCCTTCAGCTTCAAATTCCAAGGTCTCGACGCCCGCCTGAGCGGCGTCGAGGGTGCGAAGGTCATCAAGGACATCCTCGCGTGAGGATCAATCTGCCGCGAGAGCATCGAGGAGATGCTTCGCTGGCTGGAAGTGCTCGATGAGCACGGTCGTCACGCCATCGCGATGCATGCGGGCCTGCTTGATGTCGAAATTCGGCGTCTTGTGCGGCGCGAAGAGGATGTCGTCGTGCGTGGCGTTTTGATGGCGCTTGAATTGAGCGGGCGTGATGTGGCCGCCGAGATGGTCATCGCGACCGGTGGCAAGGTGGCAGGTGCCGAGCACCTTTTCATCCTGAATGTCCGCACCCGAAACGGGAAGCACCTGCGTGCCAAAACCGAGTTCGCCGAGCACGCCGGTCATCGGATCATCGGTGAGTTTGGCGTTGTGTTCGTCGATGGTGGATTGTTTGCCCTCGATGAGCTCGGCCTTGATGATGCGGCCGCCGGTGACGGTGAGCTTGCCCAGCGGTGGTCTGCTTGTAGGCATACATTTCACCGCCTTTGAGCACGAGCTCGTCCGCCACGCCATTTTTGAGGCCCTGGTAGAAATAATCATGCGCACGCTTCTGGATGGCACGCGCCGGATTCTTCAGGAAGGCGTAGTCTTTGGCCTCCGCGAGATCCGGCAGATCGATGAGGATGCAGATCGTGCGGCCGAAGGTCGGCTTGAACACGCAGCCGAGAAGGCATTAGAGGTCGAACTTCGGAAACTTGCGGCCTTGGGCCGTGGACTGGGTCGCCCTGATGCTATCCAAGATTTATTTAACTCATATCAACAATTAGCAGCCTAACTCATACGAATTCGCGCGGAACTGTGGTTGACGCAGAGGGGGGGCGGAGATGTATGATCCAGTCATGACGTCCAAAGAAAACTGGATTTGGTGCCCGGTGCTCTGCGCCATGTCGCTCTTGGTTGCAAATGCACATGCGCAAGACGGCTCTTTCAGGATCAAGTCCATGGACATGAGTGTCTCTGCCACGGCATACACCAGATTTTATTCTTTGGAGGACACCTCCCAGATTATCAAGGAGATCAACTACAGCTACCAAGAGTCGGTGGACGAAACAGCCTACAGATCCCTCAACCCACAGCTGCTCGCAGGATTCTCGGAATCAAGGGCCAACGCCTCCTCTGGATACGTTGATGACAGATTCATCAGTTTTTCTTTGTTCGGTGCCACGGCGAGTCGAGGTCTCGGAACGCTGGGGGAATTTAGCGGGTTGCCAGCGTACTACGGCGTCCCAAATGACACACCTTACAAGTCATATGCCACCGTGACGATAGCGCTGCTGATCGAGTTTGACCTCTTGGATGCCACGGATCTCTTGCTGTCTTTCTTCAAGGCCGGCGGCGTCCCCGGGAGGTACTACTTTGAAGCTCATCCTGACGAGGTTTGGCCTGCGGGCTCGGATCTTCCCTCGGCCGACATGCGGCTAGCATTGCAACGCCTGGACGGTGGAGATTGGGTGGATGTCTTTCAGCGGCAGGCATCAGAGGACGGGGTTTACCCGGAGCATATTGGCGAGGAATACCCTGTTTTCGCCTCCACTTTTGCGCAGTCCGGCACTTATCGCCTGATGATTGAAGGAGCCGCCGAAGGTTCTGAGGACGGAGTGGTTACGCCGTCCATCTGGGCAGAAGGCGGCCTGTATTTCACACAGATCCCGGAACCGGGGTCTGCAGTCCTTCTGCTTTTTGGAATGCTGGTTTGCGCGTGGCCTCGCCACAGGCGGGCATGACGAAGACCTTGGCTCGAATGAAGCTCCAGGCATCACTTGCGATTTGATTGGGTGACCGCCTTCACTACTCACCGAACTGGTCCCACAGCAGCTTGATCACCATCGCGAACACGACGCCGATGAAAATGATGGGTATGAACGGTGCGCCGTGAAGTATGGCCATCGAGGCGCCTAACCTGCCACCAATGAGCTGCCCGGCGATCATCGCCGCGGCGATGGGATAGTGGATGCGGTCGGAGATCACGAAGACGAGCAGCGAGGCCATGTTGCTCGTGAGATTCACCACCTTCGTGAAAGCGGTGGCACGCGTAAGCTCCAAACCAAGCAACGAGATGCAGGACATCGTCCAGAACGTGCCCGTCCATGGATCGACCGATGACCTCGGCTACGCGGCGATCGAGAAGATTACGACGGTGCATGACCTGCACGCGACGATGCTTTATCAGCTCGGCATCGACCACAAGGCATTCAGCTTTAAGTTCCAGGGCCTCGATGCACGTTTGAGCGGCGTCGAGGGCGCGAAGGTTATCAAGGACATCCTCGCGTGAGGATCAATCCGCCGCGAGAGCATCAAGGAGGTGCTTCGCTGGCTGGAAGTGCTCGATGAGCACGGTCGTCACACCATCGCGATGCATGCGGGCCTGCTTGATGTCGAAATTCGGCGTCTTGTGCGGTGCGAAGAGGATGTCGTCGTGCGTGGCGTTTTGATGGCGCTTGAATTGAGCGGGCGTGATGTGGCCGCCGAGATGGTCATCGCGACCGGTTGCCAGGTGGCAGGTGCCGAGCACCTTCTCATCCTGGATGTCCGCACCGGACACAGGCAGCACCTGCGTGCCAAAACCAAGCTCGCCAAGCACACCGGTCATCGGATCGTCGGCGAGTTTGGCATTGTGTTCGTCGATGGTGGATTGTTTGCCTTCGATGAGCTCGGCCTTGATGATGCGGCCGCCGGTGACGGTGAGTTTGCCGAGGGTGCCATCTTCGTATTTGAGCGGGAAAGTGCCTTCGGCACCGGTGGGCACGAAGTACACTTCACCAGCGGGCAGGTTCGCGATGTCAGGCGTATCACCTTGGCAGAGGCCGTGGCTCTTTTGCGCTTCCTGGCGGTTCAATTCGAGGCGCACGGTCATGTCGGGTCCGTTTTCGACGGTGAAATCGATCTCGACCCAATCGGAGCGTGTCATGGCGAGACGCAGTTTTTCGGCATCGACGCTGACTTCTTCGTAATCGACGGCGAGACCGGAGTTGAGGATCACCTCATTCACCCCGTGCAGCGTGGCACCGCGGAAGCCGTACTGCTTGGCAAAAGCCGTCAGCGGCGCGGTGGCGCTGAAGGTGGAGATGCAGAGGATGATGTCGTAATTCGGGTAAATGTCCTTTTCGAGGCTGAGCTGCTTGCCGCTCATGTCCATGCATTCGTCAGGCAGGTCGAGATTGCTGCCGGTGGTCTGCGTGTAGGCATACATGTCGCCGCCTTTGAGCACGAGTTCGTCGGCGACGCCGTTTTTGAGGCCCGGGTAGAAATAATCATGCGCCCGCTTCTGGATGGCACGCGCTGGATTGTTCAGGAAAGCATCGTCTTTGGACTCCGCGAGGTCTGGCAGATCGATCAGGATGCAGATCGTGCGGCCGAAGGTGGGCTTGAAAACGGTGCCGAGAAGGCGGGAGAGATCGAACTTCGGGAACTGGCGGCCTTTGGCCGTGGACTGGACGGTGGACATGGAGGCGGTGAGCATAGGCGGAGGAGAGGGTGAGGCAAATACGCCGTGCTCATGCCTGCGGATTCATGCCAGAATGCGATCAAGCAGGCGCAAACTGGTCCCACAACAATTTCGTCACCATCGCAAAGACCACGGTGATGAAGACCACGCGGATGAAACCTGCGCCATGCTTGATGGCCATGCCCGCGCCGAGCCTGCCGCCGATGAGCTGACCGGCGATCATGGCGGCGGCGATGGGATAGTGAACGCGATCAGCCATGACGAAGACGAGCAGCGAAGCGAGATTGCTCGTAAGGTTCACCACCTTCGTGAAAGCGGTGGCACGCGTGAGTTCGAGACCGAGAAGGGAAATGCATGCCATCGTCCAGAAGGTGCCCGTGCCCGGTCCGAAGAAGCCATCGTAAAAGCCGAGCACACTGCCCGCGAGGCAGGCGAAGGCCACGAGGCCGAGACGAGCCTTGGCCGCCGTTTTTCCAAGGCCTGGACTCAGCAGCACATACACTGCGATGCCGAGCAGCATCCACGGCACGATCTTTTTGAGCACCTCATTGCTCACCTGCGTGACCGTCCAGGTGCCGAGACA
>JBEIGR010000360.1:0-6047 GCA_040381795.1 Verrucomicrobiaceae bacterium
CCGGCGTGGCGGGCCAGGTTCAGCGCAGGGAAGTCATCGACGCGAGGTGCCTCGAAGTGGAGGGCGGCGAGCTTGGCGAAGTCGAGCGGCTGCAAATTGTTCGGGACGCGGTCGGGCCAGGTGACGGCGTATTGGATGGGGAAGCACATGTCACTATGGCTGAGCTGGGCGATGACGCTGTTGTCAGCGAACTCGACCATGCTGTGGACGATGCTTTGCGGATGAACGACGACCTCGATTTTGTCCATGGGCACGTCGAAGAGCCATTTGGCCTCGATCATCTCGAGGCCTTTGTTGAAGAGCGTGGCGCTGTCGATGGTGATTTTCCGGCCCATGGTCCAGGTGGGATGCTTCAAGGCCTGGGCGACGGTGACGGCGGGCAATTGATCGGCTGGCAATTGACGAAAGGGGCCGCCGCTGGCGGTGAGGAGGATGCGGCGCACCTCGCTGTGGCGGTGGCCTTCGAGGCACTGGAAGATGGCGTTGTGTTCGCTATCGACGGGCAGGAGGTTGACGTTTTGGCGCTTCGCGGCCTCGGTGACGGCCTCGCCAGCCATGACGAGGATTTCCTTGCTGGCGACGGCGAGGTGCATGCCACGCTCAATGGCGGCGAGAGCCGGGGCGAGGCCGGCGGTGCCGACGATGGCGACGAGGACCATATCGGCCTCGCATTCGTTGATGAGGTCGATGAGGCCCTGGGTGCCGGTGTGAAGGGCGACGCCGTCCGGGAGCTGCGCTTTGGCTTTGGCCGCCGCGGCGGGATCGGTGAGGGCGACGTGCTTCACGCCGGTCTCGATGGCTTGCTGGACGAGGGCATCGGCGCTGCTATTGGCCGCGAGGCCGACGATCTGCATGCGCTCGGGGAGATCACGGGCCACTTTGAGGGCGCTGGTGCCGATGGAACCGGTGGAGCCGAGAAGGATGACGCGTTTGGCGGGCATGCGGGGGAGGCGGAGACTGGGAGAAGAGGAGACTTTGAGAAGAGGAGAGAAGGAGACTGGGAGAGAATCGTCCTCGTTCTCCTACTCGAACTCGTCCTCGATCACCAAGCATTCGATGCAGGACGGGCCTTCGAGTAGGTGCAGGTCGTTCGGAGCATTGAGAGAAGCGGAGCGGAAGAATCGAGGACGAGGAGGAGTGCGAGTTCGAGGACGACGGTTAGCGCCACACCGCACTCAGATAGAAATAAAACACGGGAGCGGTGAAGAGGAGGCTATCGGTGAGGTCGAGGATGCCGCCGATGCCGGGGAGCTTGTGGCCGCTGTCTTTAATGGCGACGCAGCGCTTGAGGACGGACTCGGCGAGATCGCCGGTAACGGCGGTGGCGCATAGGATGGGGGCGAGGATCATGCCGTGAAGCCAGCCGAGGGGGGCGAGCTTATCCGGAATCCAGGCGAGCATGAGGGCGGCGGCACCGAAGGAGCCGAGGAAGGAACCGAAGAAGCCTTCCCAGGATTTCGCCGGGCTGATGTGCGGGATCATTTTGTGCTTCCCGAAACACACGCCGACGAGGTAAGCGCCCATGTCGCTGAATTTCGTCACCATGATGAGGAAGAGCATGAGGAAGCTGCCCTTCATCGGCTCGCCGGGGTAGAAGTAGATGAGCTTCACCATGAAGCCGAAGAAGATGACGGTATAGACGACGCCAAAGACGGTATTGAAGATGCGCTGGAGCGTGAGCACGCCCTCGAGCTTGTGGCGGTAGCAGAGGAGGAAGCTGCCATGCACGCTGGCGGTGAGCGCCGCGAGATCGAGCCACATGAGATCAGCGGCGTGGTTTTGGCTGAGGAAGACGCTGACGGAGACCCAGTAAACGAGGCAGATGATGCAGCCGAGGAGATTGAAAGAGCGTGCCTGCGGATCACTGCGGAGGAGGCGGTAGTATTCGAGGGCTCCAGCGATGCCAAAGAGCCCCGTAATGGCGACGACGAGCCATTCGCTCTTGTATTGAAAAGCCGTCATGATGACCGCCCACAGCACCAGGGTGCTGATCAGCCGGGAGGCGAAGACACGACGCCTGCTGGGAGGCGTCGGCGGCGTGGCTGCGGCGGCGGAATCGGACATGCGGGCTGGCTGGAGGAAAGAGCGGGCCATTATGAGCGCAGGGCTGGGAGTTGGGCAATGTGATATTGAGGCGCGAAGGAAGCCGTGGAGTGCCTCGGACGCCCGGCGGAACCATTTTTCGGCGATTGGTGACAAAACTTTCTCCAGATTTTTTGTCATAATCGTCCGCCATTTGGGAAAAGGTCTCTGCGGGGAGTGCCCGCGCCCATTTTTATGAGCCAGACGCCCCTTTCCCCCGATTCCGGCAGCCGACCCGTGGCTGCCTCCGTGCCCGCGATGAGGCCGCCACCCTGCCCGAGCAGTGCCCGGCATATCTGCGGGGCGGCTGCTGCCCGCCGTCAGCGCATCTGTGCCCTCTGCATGAGCTGCGAGCGCTGCCACGCGGATGCAAAGGCCGTTTGCGATCTCTGCCGCCAGTGCCGGCTCTGCCATCCAGCGGAAGTTTGAGCGTGCGGAGCAATTGCGGTGAGATTTCTTCCCAGGCTCATCGTGCCTTGCGGGTTCTTAGGTTCAGGTCTAAGGCCAGTGACATGAAATTTGTTCTTGGAGTGATTTTGACGGCGATGGCGGTGTTTGCATGGGAAGCCCTTTCCTGGACGGCGCTGGGCTGGCACGAGAGTTCGTGGCGGCAGTTCCGCGATGAACGAGCGATGGCGGAAATCCTGGCTCCTTCGATGACGAACTCGAACACGCAGGCCAGCAGCGGCGCGGGGATCTATGTGATGCCGGCTAAGCCACGCCCCTCGAAGCACGCTACTCCCGAAGAGACCAAAAAAGCAGCGGCAGACTATGAAAAAGCCCGCGAGAACGGCCCCTTCGTCTATGCGGTGGTGCGTCCGGGACGGCGAGAGATGAGCATGAGCGGTAATTTGCTCGTCTCTTTCCTCCGCACCTTGGTGTGCGCCACACTGATAGCTGGCATGCTGGCCCCCGCGATGCTGGCGTATCCTGCGCGAATCGTCTTTGTGGCAGCAGCGGGACTCTTTGCCGGTCTGGTCTGCGAACTGCCGATGTGGATCTGGTTCGAGCATCCAGGCCGTGATGCCATCGTGAAAGTGGCGGATCACTTTTTCGCGTGGGTGATCGGCGGTGCGGTGCTGGGACTCTTCGTGGGCAAAGACGTGGTCATCACCAAGGACATGTGAGCAGGCCGCTTCTCCGCTGGCAAAAACAGCTTCGCGAGTGAAATTCCGTGCCATGAGTTCCCAACCCTCCTCTCCCGGCGCCGCCCTGCGGCTGGCCTTCTACTTTGCGGCGGTGGCGCTGGCCTTGATTCATGTGTTTGTGACCTTCCGCGGACTCAGCAGCGTGGAGGGCATGCATCAGGCGCAACTTGCCCGGCAGGTAGCGCGGACGTTTTCCTGGCAGACGAAAGTCGTGCAGCCCTATGCCTGGGCGCAGATGGAAAAGGCGGAGAAGTCCCCTTCCCCACTGGCGATGCCGGAGACCACGCAGCCGCCGCTGCAGCCGCTGGTGCTGGCAGCTGCTTTTCGAATTTTTCAACCTTTGGGCGAATACGCCCCCTACAAAGGCGGTAGCCCGATCTATTTCTTTGATCGGCTCATCGCCGCCTTCGGTGTCGTCTGCTGGCTGCTGACGATCTACTTCACCCACGGTGCGGCGAGGCGACTCTTCGATGAAAAGGTGGCTGCCATCACAGCCATCTCACTGCTCGTTTGCATGCCCGGCTGGGAGATGGCGGTGAGTGGCTCTTCGAAGGCGCTACTCACCTTAGAGTTTGCGCTAGCCTTCCGCCTGCTGGCGGCAGCCGCCGCGAGAGCTGCGGAAGGCCAAGCGATAGGCCCCGTACTTGCTGGGCTGGGCCTGGTGTGCGCCGCGATGGTGCTCACGCACTGGCTGGCCGTCTGGCTGATCCTCGGCCTCATCCTTGGCATCTCTTTTTTTCTACCAGGAGGCCGCGTGGGAGCCTTTTTGGTCACCGCGATTCCCTTGGCCGCACTCTCCGGCTGGGGTTGGTGGCAGATGCAACTTTGCGGAGATCCGCTCGGTGCCGCCAAGGCCCTCTTTCAGGCTCAGCTCGCCTCGATGAATCCTGATCTCATTCAGCGGGATCTGAGCCCCGGCATCACCAGTCTCGTGCTCGATGATCTCCTGCGCCGCGTGGGCCTGAGCTGGCAGGATCAGTTCTCCAGCCTCTTTGGCTACCTCGGCTACAGTGTCGTGGCGGTGTTTTTCTTTCCTTCTCTCATGCACCCCTTCCGCCGGGTGGATGCCGCGAGTGCTCGCTGGACGCTAGCGCTCGTCTTTGGCTGTGTGCTCATCGGCATGGGGCTGATAGGCCTGCCGGAGAAGCTTGTGGATGATAATGCACTCTACCTCGTGCCCATGCCTGCGATGAGCCTCTTCGGCGCGGCGATGCTGGTGGTGATGTGGAGCCGTCTGCACAATGGCCGCACCTTTTGGGCTCAATGGGGTAGCGCTGCTGTGGCGCTAGGCATCACCGCACTTCCGATGCTGGTGAGCCTGCCTGTCTATGTCAAATTTGGCCTCACCCTAGGTAGCCGCATGCAGCCGCACTGGCCGCCCTTCATCCCGGAGCGTGCAGCCATTCTGCGAGAACTCGTCGAGGCCGATGAGTTCCTCATCTCGGATGCTCCAGCCTTCGTCGCTTGGTATGCCGATGTCCCCTGCGCCGCCATGCCAGTGCAGCGCGAGGATTTTGCCACGTTTCAAAAAGCCGCCGCAGACCGTAAGGCACGTCTGGCAGGCTTCGTGATGACGCCCGTTTCCAGTAAGGGCGAGCGTTTCTCCGATGTTTTCACCGGCCCGTATGGCGAATGGCGGGATTTGATCTTCCGCGGACCGATGTTGGCCTTTGAAAAGGACTTCAGCCCATCGCCGGAGTTTCCCTTCAAGGTCATCCACCCACTCATCGCCATTCCTGTGGGCTCCAAAGAAAGCCTCAGCATGCCGATGGTCTTTTACTCCGATCGCAACCGCGCTCCTGCACCTGCCGAAGCTAAAAAGGACTAGCCTAGATCTTCGCTTGCGCCCTCTATCTTTCAGAACTATCTGAAATCACAATGCCAGCCAATCCACCATCTGAATGGGAAGCCGCCCGCGATGATTTCGTGGCGCAGTGGGGGGCTCTCGGCAGCCACTGGGGCATCAATCGCACGATGGCGCAAATCCACGCTCTGCTCATGACGGCCCCGGAACCGATGTACACGGATGAGATCATGGAAAAGCTCCAGATTAGCCGTGGCAATGCCAACACCAATCTCCGCGAACTCGTCGGCTGGGGCCTCATCCAGATCATCCATCGCAAAGGCGAGCGGAAGGAGTTTTTCCAAGCGGAAAAGGACGTGTGGAAGATGGTCGTGACCATCGCCCGCGAGCGTAAACGCCGTGAGATCATGCCTGCCCTCGAAGTGCTGAAATCCTGTGCCGAACGCACGAAAACCGAGTCCAGCGCTCCTGGACGTGAGTTTTACCATCAGATGAAGGAGCTGCAGGAATTCGTCGAGTTCGGCATCAAAGTCTCCGACACCATCTCCAGCATGAAGCACGCCTCCGCCCTCCAGTGGGCCATGAAACTGCTCGGCTGATCCCTTTTTTTGAACCCATGTTTCTTTTTTTCCTGAAACTATAGAATTTTCCACCATGAAAACACACGCCGCCGAAGTCCGCCGCATGCATGCGATGTCGGAGTTCACGAATCCTGAGCAAGGAAAGGTGGTGTGGAGCCCAGTAAAGTCTCTGTGGTTCTTCGGCCACTTTCTCATGGCTTGTGTTGGGGGAGCGCTCACCTTCGGTCAGTCGCCCGTTTTGCTCTCCGCCGTGCTTACGGTGCTCACGCTCTGCCTTGGACACACGGTGGGGCTTCACCGGCTGCTCATTCATCGCAGCTTTGAATGCCCCAAATGGCTCGAAAGGCTCCTCGTCTATCTCGGCACGCTCGTTGGCATGGGTGGACCGTTTGGGATGATCTACCTCCACGAGATCCGCGATTGGGCGCAGCG
>JBEIGR010000361.1:0-6045 GCA_040381795.1 Verrucomicrobiaceae bacterium
GTTCTTCATCGTGGCTTTTGTGGTGGGTGAGAGACGCTGCCGCCTCGTGGCGCTGGCGCTCATTTGCGTCTCCTGCGCCAGCGTGTGGCCCTACACCGACCTGCGGGCCAAGGCCACCCCGCGCATCATCGCCACCCGACCGCCGGAATACGCCAGCGTGATCCGCGAGCAGACCCAGCGCCGACTCGACTGGAACTGGCCCTACTACGCGATGACGCTCTTTTCGCTCATCGCCCTCTTCACCAGCCAATCGCCCAAAGGCAAGCCGCTGCTCATCATCGTGGTCATCGGCGGCGCGATGCTGTTTTGGATCAGCATCTGGCTGCACAAAAAAGAGTGCGAGGTCTATCACCGCAACATCGTGCGGTATAAACCCCCGCGATGAGGCTCACGGGATCGGTGTCTCCTCGATCAGCATCCTCGCGGTATCCACGCCGGATTGACCATCCACGGCCTGGTCGAGTCGATGCCCCATCACCGGCAGCGCCACGGCCTGCACATCTTCCGGCAGCACCATCGCCCGACCTTGAATGAGTGCCCAGGCCCTCGCCGCGGCCAGCAAAGCCAGGCCCGCACGCGGTGAAAGCCCATGCCCGGTGGCGCGACTGGCCGCGAGAAGGTCCTGCAAATAATCGAGCAATGGCGCGGAAACATGCACCGACCGCGTCCAACCTTGCAGCGTGTGCAAATCTGCCGTCGAAAGCGCGGCCGGCATCGTCTTGAGCAGATCACGACGGTCGAGCCCTTGCAGCAGCGCCCGCTCCGCCTCGCGATCCGGCGGCCCAAGACCCAGGCGCATCAAGAAGCGATCCAACTGCGATTCCGGCAGCATGTAGGTGCCCGTTTGCGACGAGGGATTCTGCGTGGCGATCACGAAGAACGGCTCCGGCAGCGCATGCGTGCTGCCATCGGCGGTCACCTTCCCCTCCTCCATCGCCTCCAGCAAAGCCGATTGGGTCTTCGGCGTGGCGCGATTGATTTCATCCGCCAGCAGCACCTGCGAAAAAACCGGGCCGCGATGGAAGATGAAGCTTCCGCTGTCCCGATCAAACACCGCCGCGCCGAGAATATCCGCCGGCAAAAGATCACTCGTGAACTGCACCCGCCGAAACTGAAGCCCCAGCGCCTGCGCCAGTGCCTGCGAGAGGATTGTCTTCCCCACCCCAGGCTGATCCTCGAACAGCAGATGCCCCCGCGCCAGAAGGCAGGCCACCGCGAGCCTCACAGTATCCTCCTTGCCGAGAATGATCTGCGAGACGGCGCTGAGCAGCGCATCGATTTGCTCCTGCGCCTGCCTGGCACTGGCGGCAGGCAAAGCGGCATCGGCCGAGGACGTTTGGGTGCGTGAGGACACGAGGAAAAGCGGGCTGTTGAGCCTGTACTCTCGCCTGAACCGGCTCCCAAGCGCAAGAGATACCTTTGCAGCGTGCGGGTAGAGGCAAAACTTTGGGATGAGTTCCCCGCAGTTGTGCTATCTTGACGGCTACGACCTTGAACAACGACCTCCAGAAACCCCAGCCACGCTTCGACGACCTTCGCGGTATCCTTCACTATGTGCCGCAGTTTCGTCAGAAGGTCTTTGTGATCGCCTTTGATGGGGCGCTGATGACGCAGCCGGGCTTTGCGAGCATCCTGCAAGACGTGGCGGTGCTGCAATCACTGAACATCGAGGTGGTGCTCGTTTTTGGAGCCCGTGCGCAGGTGCGGGCGCTGGCAGCAAAGCGCGGCATCACGCTCTACAACGACGACGGCATGGGCCGCACGGATGCGGCGGGCATCGAGATCGCCACGGATGCGATCATGCGGCAGTGCAGCGAGCTAGTGGCCGATCTTTCGGCACTGGAAATGCCGGTGGCGGTTTCCAATGCGCTCGCGGTGCATCCAGCGGGCGTCATTGACGGCGTGGATCTTGAGTTCACCGGCCGCATCGAGCGGGTGGATGAGGAAAGCCTCCGCGCATTGCTCAAAGCCGACATCATTCCAATTTTGCCTCCGCTGGGCTACGACGGCAAAGGAGCCACGCTGCGGCTGAATTCCGATGCCGTGGCCGTGGAGGTCGCCATTGAGCTTCAGGCTGCCAAAGTCATTTTTGTCTCCGAAAGCGGCCTGAACGATCCTGACGGCCAGCGTCTCGCCCAGATCTCTGTGGCCGAGGCAAAGGAGATGTTCAAGAAAAAGGACCCGAAGCACGACGTGAGCATGCTTTCAAAGCTGCGCTACGCCGCGCTGGCCTGCCAGGAAGGCGTGCCGCGTGTCCACATCGTCGATGGCACGCTTGATGAGGCCTTGCTGGCCGAACTTTTCTCCAATGAAGGCGTCGGCACGATGATCCATGCCGATGACTACCAGCAGATCCGCAAAGCCCACGCCAGCGATGTGCCAGCGCTGCTTTCCATGATGCAGCAAAGCGTGGACGATGCCGCGCTGGTGCCGCGGAGCCGCGACTCCATCCAATCAAAGATCAAAGACTTCTTCGTGCTCGAACTCGACGGTCATCCCATCGGCTCCGTCGCCGTGCACAGCTATGAGGAGGAAGGCAAAAAGGTCGCCGAACTGGCCTGCCTCTTTGTCAAACGCAGTCACAAAAACAAAAGCCACGGCCGCAAGCTCGTGGCCTTTGCCGAGGAAACGGCGAAGCAGCGTGGCTGCGAAATCATCGTGGCCCTCAGCACCCAGGCCTTCCGATTCTTCGAGGAAAAAATGGGCTACACCGTCACCACACCAAATTCCCTGCCCGCCAGCCGTCGCGAAAAATACGACAAGAGCGGTCGGAACTCGAAGGTGCTGGTGAAATCGCTGAAGTAGCTGCGGAGCCAATGGGCCTTCGAGCTGAGACCTGCCAAAAGCATCTTGGCAAAGCCACGCGATGTGTGTTCCTTTGCCGTCATGAATCCGCCGCCCGTTCCCAGCCCGGATGCCGATCACCTGCGCGTGCTCGCCATCTGCCACTACATCACCACTGGACTCACGCTGCTGATGTCCGGCTTCATCCCGCTGCATTACGCGATCATGAAGACGGTCTTCACCAGCCCGGAGCTGATGAAACCCAAGCCCGGTCAGCCCGCGATGCCTTTCGATCCGGCGGAGTTCTTTGCGCTCATCCAGTGGTTTTATGTCATCGCCGCTGTGTTCATGCTCGCGGCTGTGGTTTTGACCGCGATCTCCGGCCGCTTCATCCAGCGGCGGGTGAACCGGCTCTTCTCGCTGATCGTGGCCGGCTTCATGTGCATGTTTTTCCCCTTCGGCACAGCCTTGGGTGTCTTCACCTTCATCGTGCTGACCCGCGAATCGGTGTGGCGTCTCTATTCTAAAACTGAATCCAAGCCATGAAAATCGACGCACTCGCCCGCCTGGAACGTCACGCGAAACGTCTCGCGGAAATCGCCGCCGTGCTCGGGCGGTATGGGCTGGCGGACCTGTTTGGCGGCTTCAAGTATGCGTGGCTGCAGGACCGCCTGAAAAGCTCGGATGGGAAATCACTCACGGAAGGTGTCACCCAGGCGGCGCGGGTGCGGATGGCGCTCACGGAGCTTGGCACCACCTTCATCAAGCTGGGGCAGATGCTAAGCACACGGGCGGACCTCGTCGGCCCTGAAATGACGGAGGAGCTCTCCGAGCTGCAATCCAACGTGCCGCCCGATGCGGCAGAGGTGGCACGGGCTACGATCGAAAGCGAACTCGGCGCTTCCATCTCGGAGTTGTTTGCCCGCTTTGAGGATGAACCGCTCGCAGCGGCTTCCGTGGCGCAGGTGCATGCGGCGCTGCTGCCAACGGGGCAGAGCGTCGTTGTCAAAGTGCGGCGGGCAGGCGTGGCGGAGCAGGCGGCCACGGATCTGGAGATCGTGCAGGCGCTGGCGGAGCTGCTGGAGAAGCATTCCCCTGCCCTGCGTGCCTACCAGCCGCTGGCGCTGGTGCGGCAGTTCCGCCGCACGCTGCTGCGGGAGCTCGATTTCAGCTACGAGCGGCAGAACCTCGAAGAATTCGGCCGCAACTTCGCGGATGATCCCACCGTGTGCATCCCGGAGGCGTTTCCGCATCTTTGCTCGCATCAAGTGGTGACGATGGAGCGGCTGGAAGGCGTGCTTGGCAGTGATGTGGAGGCCTTAAAGCAAAGCGGCGAGGACTTGGGCGAGTTCGCACGTCGTGGAGCGAACATGTATCTCGAAATGGTCTTCCGCGATGGCTTCTACCATGCCGATCCGCATCCGGGAAACCTCATCCTGCTGCCGAGTAATGTCGTCGGTGTGATTGATTGCGGCATGGTGGGGCGCATTGAAGAAGATCTGCGCGATGAGGTGGAGGCGCTGCTGCTCGGCATCGTGGAGCAGGATTCGCATCTTGTCTCCGAGCAGGTGCTGCGACTCGGCGCGGTGCCGCGAGATTGTGCACGGGAGAAGCTCCGAGCCGATCTCCAGGACTTCATGGCGGACTACACCGGCATGCCGCTAAACGAAATCCGTGTCGGCTCGGCCTTGAGCAACCTCGTCGAGATCATCCGCGGCCATCACATCGTGCTGCCTCCCGCTCTGGCGCTGCTTTTGAAGACCATCATCGTGCTCGAAGGCACCTCGCGGCGTCTCAGCCCGGAAATCAGTCTCACCGAGCTGATGCAGCCGTATTCCTCGCGGCTGATGCTGCGGCGCTTTTCGCCCCGCCGCCTGGCGAAACGAGCCCGCCGTGCCTGGCGCTCCTGGGATCGCCTGCTCCATGCGCTGCCGAAGGATCTCGCCGATCTGCTCGCCCGCTTCCGCGATGGCACTCTCACTGTCCACCTCGATCACCGCCACCTCGATCCCATCGTAAACCGCCTCGTGCTCGGCATCCTCACCGCCGCCGTCTTCCTCGGCTCCAGCGAGCTGTGGAGCCGCGAGGCCAAACCGCTGCTCTTCGGCGTCTCTGTCTTCGGCGCCATCGGTTACGCCATCTCCCTCTTCCTCGGCTGGCGGCTCATGCGGGCGATTCGGAAGTCGGGGAATATCCAGTCGAAGGATTGAGGGCGATTGAGGCCTGAAACTTTGAACTTGGAACACCGGCTCTTTTCGCCGAAAACCTCCGCCGCACCCCAACCCCATCTTCACTCATGTATTTCCTCGGCATCGATAGCGGCACGCAAAGCTCCAAAGCCATCATTCTGGACCTCGACACAGGCAAAATCCTCGCCTC
The DNA here is from genome assembly GCA_040381795.1 of Verrucomicrobiaceae bacterium. GTDB lineage: Bacteria > Verrucomicrobiota > Verrucomicrobiia > Verrucomicrobiales > Verrucomicrobiaceae > Prosthecobacter. Next base: position 5,164 of record JBEIGR010000361.1, read on the forward strand.
CGGCCATTCGACCTATGATTTGATCGAAGGCCTGCCACCCGGCCATTTGGAGCAAGACCCGCAGACGTGGACCGATGCGGTCGATGCCTGCGTGCAGCAGTGCCTGGAGCAGCTCGGCGCGGACAAAAAGAAGATCGCCGGCATCGGCGTGAGTGGTCAGCAGCATGGTCTGGTGGCTCTCGGAGCCGATGACAAGCCCGTGCGCCCCGCGAAGCTGTGGTGCGATACTTCCACGCAGGCGCAGTGTGCCGAGATCGCGCATCATTTCGGCGGCCAGCCGGGGGTGATTGCGATGGCGGGCAATGCGATGCTGCCGGGTTACACCATCCCGAAGCTGCTGTGGATGAAGCAGAACGAGCCGGAGAATTTTGCCAAGACGAAGACCATCCTGTTGCCGCATGATTACCTCAATTTCTGGCTCAGCGGCGTGAAGCGCATGGAATACGGAGACGCGTCCGGCATGGGCATCCTGAATGTGAACACCCGCCAGTGGTGCTACGAGATCTGTGACTACATCGATCCCAGCGTGCGGAGCATGCTGCCGCCGCTCGGCTCGTCGAAAGCGGTGCATGGCACGCTGAGCCGAGAGCTGGCGGTGAAGTGGGGGCTGAATTTCGATGTCATCATCAGCGCCGGCGGTGGCGACAACATGATGGGCGCCATCGGCACCGGAAACATCAAGCCGGGCGTCGTGACCGCGAGCTTTGGCACCAGCGGCACACTTTATGGCGTGGCGGGCAGTCCCGTGGTCGATGGCCAGGGAGAAGTGGCCGCGTTTTGCGACAGCACGGACCAGTGGCTGCCGCTTGTCTGCACGATGAATGTCACCGTCGTGACCGAGCAGGTGCGTGAGATGTTCCGCTGGGATTTGAAGCAGCTCGA